>CAZDHR010000064.1:0-22295 GCA_964505295.1 uncultured Planctomycetaceae bacterium | reverse complement strand
GCGAAACGCCGTTTTTGGACGAGGTCACCCGCGCAAGCCATGCGCGCGAGAGCATTTGGAGCTGTTGGGCGGACCAACAGAAAGCGTCCAACAAAGGGTTTCGATGCAAGGTATTTTTAGGCAAGGACTTAGGGCGGTTCGTCGGCGGCCTTGTTGGACACTTGGACGGCCGGTTTCGGCTGTCTCTCGGCGTACGATTGTGAGCCTAACACCTTCGAGCTTACCAGGTTAGCGCCGAGCCGCAAGGCGATTTCCGGCCGCCCTCGGGTGCTTCCAGCTTTTCTCGCCCTCGGGGCGACGAGACGGCTCGATCGGCCCGCGAATCGGCCGCGGCGGCGAGAAGCGCTCCCCCTCGGTTGGGCGTGTCCGGCGCGGAAAACGACGGCGTTCTCTTGCCCCGCGGCGCGCCGCCGCCTAGACTCGCAGTACCCCTGGCCCGGCCGCGTCCCGACTCGGTTGGTGACCGAGATCCTCGCGTTTACGCGCCCGCACTGCCCCACCATCGAGAGGAGCTTCCGCCATGAGAATCGCGACAGGTTGTCTCGTTGTCCTGCTGGCCGTCGCTCCGGCCGTGGCGCCGGCCGGGGAGCCGATCTTCGTGCCGGTCAAGATTGACGGGCCGGTGCACGACCCGGCCAACCATTCCTACTGGTTTGGCCCGTTCTCGGAATGCGCGTCGGCTGCCGACTTCGACGGCGACGGCGACGTTGACCTGGCCGCCGGTCGCAACTGGTACGAAGCGCCCAAGTGGACCAAGCATGAGAACTTCCGCGAAGGCGCCGAGACCAACGGCCCGGAGACCGACGACAACAGCGAGTTCGCCATGGACGTGAACCGCGACGGCCGGCCCGACATCGTCAGCTCCGGCTGGATGCGGATGAAAGGGGCGTTCTGGTACGAGAACCCGGGCCCCGACGGGCTCGAGGCCGGTGTGAAGTGGAAGGCGACGCGGATCCACGCGGCGTTGAACATGGAAGGCGTCATCCACGGCGATATCGACGGCGACGACGACGACGATATTCTCTGCAATCACTGGGCGCCCGTGGACGGCCAGGCCATGACCTGGATCGAGCACATCGACAAGGAGCCGTGGCTGGTGGAGCACGTGGTCGGCACCGAGGGCGAAAACCACGGCAACGGGCTGGGCGACGTGAACGGTGACGGGCGGGTCGACATCGTCACGCCCAAGGGCTGGTACGAGCAGCCTGCCAAGCCGACCGAAGGCGAATGGGCGTTCCACGCCGACTATCTCGTGCATCGGGTGGGCGAGCCGGACCAGTACATCCCGGCCTCGCACCCGATGCTGGTCTGCGACGTCAACGAAGACGGGCTGGCCGACGTCATCGTGGGCGCGGCGCACGAGTACGGCCTGGCGTGGCTCGAGCAGAAGCTCGACGCCGACGGCAAGCGGACGTTCACGACCCATTGGATCGAGACCGGCTTCGGGCAGTTTCACACGATGACCCTGGGCGACCTGAACGGCGACGGGAAGCCGGACCTCGTGACCGGCAAGCGCCTGTTCGCCCATCACGGACGCGACACGAGCTGCTACGAGCCGCTGTTCGCCTTCTGGTACGACCTCCAGGGCGGCCGGTTCGAGCGGCACGTCCTCGCGTTCAACCACCTGCCGTGGATTCCGGGCGAGGAGGGCCACAACCGGCCGCCGAACGGGGCCATCGCCGTGGGGATGAAGGTGATCGTCGTCGACATGGACCAGGACGGCGACAACGACGTAGTCGCGCCGGGCAAGCCCGGGCTGTACGTCTTCTACAACACGGCCACCGCGCCGCAGCCCAGGCCGGAGCACCGCCTGCCCCCGGAGTCCAACTACCCGAGCTGGGTCCCGTGGCACCAGCGGGCGAAGCGGTAGCGATCCTTGATGACTGAGCAACCAACCAACGCGGAGCATGCCATGACGAGTAACATTGATACGAATCGCAAGGGGGCACGCGGAATCAGCCGGCGTCAACTGCTCTCCGGCACAAGCGCGGGGGCCGCTTTCCTCCTGGGCGGCTCGCTTCCAGCACCGGGCCAGTGCAGCGAGAAGCCGAAGGTGCTCCAGCGGGGCGATCGCGTGGAGATCGACGGCACGGCCGAGGAGGTCATCCGGAAGGCCTACGAGTTGGGTCACCAGTACGAGAAGGAGCACGGCGGCTGCGCCCGGTGCACGGTCGCCGCCTGTCAGGACGGGATCCCGCTCGTGCCGGTCGAAATCGACCTGTTCCGCGGCGCTACCTGCTTGGACGGTGGGGCGACGCCGGTCGGCGTCCAGAACTGCGGCGGTTTCACCGGCGCAGGGATGATCATCGGCCACCTATGCGGCAGCACGCGCGGTGAGACGTTCGAAGGCAGCGCCCAGCTTGCCCACGAGCTGTTGCACAAGGTCTACGATCGATTCAAGGAGCACTACGGGACGGTATTGTGCCGCGACGTGCGCCAAGGGGCCGAAGGCGACTGCCCGGAGGTGGTCGGCCGGGCCGCCCAGTGGGTCGCGGAAGTCGTCCTGGAGGAGTTCACCGACTACGAGCCGCCCGAGAAGGCGGAAACGAAGAAGCCGGAAGAAAAGAAGGCGGAAACGCAAAAGGCGGAAAAGGAGAAGGCGGGCGACGCGGGGGAGAAGAAGACGTAGGGGGGGCCGGGGTCGCCGATCGACGATGCGCGAGCAGCCGCGTGCCGTTTCGCCACCGCGAGGAGTCGCCGGCCGCGGCGGGGTCTCGGTGACCGGGCGGAAGCGGGGGCTCGGCCCGTTCTCCGGGCGTCGCAGTTTCCCCATTGTGAACGATGGGAGAGCGATGTTAGGGTTGTGAATCGGCACGGTTCCCTGTATCCTACCACGCCCTCTACGTCATCACGACGGCGACACTTACGATGCGCGCACCGTAAGAGCCGCGTGAGACAGCGGCGACGGAGGTTGCAGCGGAAGTCACCGCCCAGTGTGGCCGGCTGGGGACCGGGCCGGCCGGGCGTCGTCTCGAAGGATCGTCGGATGGAACCTGCGAGGATTTGGCGCAAGGATGCGAAGCTCATCGAGTTGGACGTTCAAGACGGCTCGCTCGGCGCGTCGCTGATCGACCAGGGGTTCGTGCGGTTCCTGGGCGTCTCGCGAAGCGACCGGCGAATTGCCTCGATCGCCGCGGAGCACCCGAGGCTATCCGGACGTCTGACCCAGTCTACCGTGCGCAAAATCGTCAAGTGCAACAATGCCGACGTCCTGATTCTCTCCGGCAGGACGACGTGGCAGTTGTGGAGGTACGGGCGCTGGCGTCACGCGGAGCACGTGGCCTGGCCGCTCCAACTTCGCGTTTCGACGTTGCTGGCGACGATCGTCAGCCTGGCGTATCTCTTGTTGGGTCGCGTGCGTTGGGGAGGCATGGTCCCGTGTCGCGCGGGTGCCCGCGGTAGGCGTTATCTGGTCGTTCTCAAGGTGCGTCGGCCCAAGCGGCGCCGGAGTGCCCGCTACTACGTGCCTCATGCGTTCGGGATTCGAGGTTTTCTGGAAAGGCTCTCGGAGAAGCAAATTCGACACGTGGTCCTCCGTTGGTTCGAGTCGCTGCCCGACCTTTCGCCCACCGAAGATCTGGATCTCTTGGTGGACGACGACGACTTCGAGAAGATGCTGGCCGTCCTCGACGAGGGTCCGGGGATTCAGCCTTGCGATGTGTACACCGTCACCGGCTTGCCCGGCTCGGACTACTACTGCAAGTCCGTCACGCAGAACGTGCCCTACTATCCCCCCCGCCTGTCGGAGGCGATTCTGAGAAGTGCCCGGCCGTACAAAGGCATCTGTAGGGTCCCGTCCGTGGAGCATCACTTCCTGAGTTTGGCCTACCATGCGGTCTATCACAAAGGTCCGCGGTCCGGACTTCCGAGCACCACGGGCAAGAGCCGTCCGAACAGGCGTCCGGCCCATGACTACGCCTCCGTTCTGGGGGCGTTGGCCCGCAAGCTGGGGATCGACGTCCGGATCACGCTCGAGGACCTCGACGAGCACCTGGAGTCGCAGGGCTGGCGTCCGCCGCGAGACATGCTCGCTCGGCTGGGCCCGCGCGCCCCTTGGATCCGGCGACTGGTTCGGCAGACCGCGTGCGGACCGGAAGACCGCCGCCTGAGCGTGTTCATACTCCGCCAAGAGGGACTCAACCGGGGCGGTCTGGCGAGTCTGGCGGCCATGCTCGAGCACCACGGCTTTGAGATCGTGACGACCAAAATCCTGACTCCCCGGGAGTCGAGGTATGCCGCCGGCCTGGTCCGAGGCGGGAACTGGGGCCGGGGCCCCTACAGAGTTTCGGGAGGTCCGCCGGCCGCGGCGGTGGTCACGTACGACACCGAACCGCTTCCGATGAGCTTCAGCCGCAAGAGGCGATTCCCCGAGATGACCAACGCGCGTCTGCTGGCGAAACGGAACATCCGCGACGCCTTCAACCGCGAGCATCCCGACCGCGAGCCGTGCAACGTGGTTCACTCGAGCGACAACGGGCACGAGGCGCTGGACTACATCCAGATCCTCATGCCGGAGCTTCTCGGCGAAATCCAAACGAAGACTCGGCAGATCCGGCAGGCGTACCACACCGGCCGGCCCGTGTTCAAGACGCTCACGCGCCTGGGACGACGCGCCAAGGTCGAGATCGTCGAGCACGCCGGGCGCTTGGCGGTGGTGAAGACGTTCAAGCCGTACCAAGAGCGTTATTGCCGTCGAGAGGCCGACGCGATGCGCCGACTCAGTCGCACGATCCCGGAGATTCCGCCGGTTCTGGCCTCCGATCGTTACCGCGTGGTCTATCCGTACTACGACGACGTGTTGCAGTACCGGAGAAACTCCGGCAAGCTGTTCCCGCTCGGCGCCGCGAAGCAGGCGATCGGCGTGCTCCGCCAAGTGTACGAAGCCGGATTCGCTCTGATCGACGCGCACGTGGAGAACGTGCTCATCGATCGCGCCGAGGGGCTGAAGCTGATCGATTTCGAGTTCTGCTACCGCTACCCGCACAAGCCCGCGAGCTTCGAGGAGTCCTACGACGTCGCCGGCTGCCCGGCCGACTTCGACGGGGATCTCCCCCACGGCGGCGCGATGAGCTACGCGACCGGTTGGCAACCGTTCGTCGGCCTCAGCCTCCCGAGCCTGCTCCACGATCCGCTCTGGCTCCAGCACGTGAAGCGATTCGGCTACTACCTGGCCCATTTGCCGAGGCTTCTGCCCAAGCGTATCCGTCACTACTACCGCGGCTCGCGTCAGGCATTCCGGGCGCTTCTGTGTCGAGCGGGCGTACGGAGGCCCGAGGAGCCGGAGTTCCAAGGAATGGATATCGAGGGCGTCGCGACGGAGCCGACCACGGAGGCGCCGCGGGAATGGGAACCGTCCACCGCGCCATCCGAAGCCGAGATCCACGGGCCCGACCGTGACGGGGATTCTCGCGCCGACCAGGAAGGCGGCCTGCCCCGCGCCGCCTGACTTCCGACGTCGATCCACGGGCCGGTCGTTTCGAGCCGGCAGTGGAGGCCTTCTTCGTGCGTTCCGCCATCTCGTTCCATCATGATGACCGTTGCGAAGCGCAACCCGCTACGAGCCCTCGGGCCCGGCATCCTCGTGGCCGCCACCGGCGTGGGGGCGGGCGATCTGGCTACCGGGGCGTTCGCCGGCGGCAAGCTGGGACTGGCCGTGCTTTGGGCCGTGCTGGTTGGCGCGGGCCTGAAGTTCGTGTTGAACGAGGGGCTTGCGCGGTGGCAACTTGCCACCGGCACGACGCTGCTCGAAGGGTGCGTCCTCCACCTGGGCCGGCTCGTCCAGTGGCTCTTTCTCGCCTACCTGCTCGTCTGGAGCTACTTCGTCAGCGCGGCCCTGATGAGCGCGTGCGGCGTGGCCACCCATGCCATCTTTCCCTGGCTCGGCCCTTCCCTCGACAAAGTGGTCTACGGGCTGCTGCACAGCGCCGCTGCCGTGGTGCTGGTCGAGCTGGGCGGCTACCGGCTGTTCGGGAAGGTGATGGGCGCTTGCATCGGGCTGATGTTCGTGGTCGTCGTCGCAACGGCCGTCGCCGTCGCGCCGTCGTGGACCGATCTGGCCGGCGGACTGCTGGTACCCTCCATCCCCCAACTCCACGGCGAAGGGATTCAGTGGACGGTGGCCCTGATGGGCGGCGTCGGCGGCACGCTCACCATCCTCTGCTACGGCTACTGGATCCGAGAAGAAGGACGCCACGGCCCCGAAGACCTCACCACCTGCCGAATCGACCTGGCGGCCGGCTACCTGATGACCGCGGTGTTCGGGCTTGCCATGGTCGTCATCGGCAGCACGATCCGCGTCGAAGGACGCGGGGCCACGCTCGTCGTCGAGCTGGCCGGACAACTGGAAACGACGCTGGGCCCGACCGGCCGATGGGCGTTCCTGCTGGGGGCGTGGGCGGCGATTTTCAGCAGCCTGCTGGGTGTCTGGCAGAGCGTCCCCTACCTGTTCGCCGATTTCTGGCAACTAACGCGAAAACGCCACTGCTCGCCTCGCAGCCGAAGCGTCGACCCGCGATCGCTGCCGTACCGGGCGTATCTGTTGGCCGTCGCCTTCTTGCCCGCCACCAGCTTCCTGTGGACCGGGTTCCGCCAGGCGCAGAAATGGTACGCCATCGTCGGCGCGATGTGCATCCCCATGCTGGCCCTGGTGCTATTGGCCCTCAATGGCCGAAGCCGACTCGTCGGCCCCAAGTATCGCAACTCGCTGGCGACGTCGATCCTCCTCGTCGCCACCCTGGCGTTTTTCGTCCTCGCCGGGTGGCTCGAGGTGCAGGGCAAGCTTCTGTAGCCGCGGGCAACCGCGCATTCTGGAGCGGCGGTGGGAGACGGCCGAACGGCCTGCCACCAAGGGGGCAGGCAACCGTGGGTAGGTGCCCCGTCAGGGGGTTGCTCCGGGAGGGGATGCGGATTAAACTGCGAATCGGCTCCCACGGGTGTGCTCGGTCCGGCAGGAGCCTCCGACCAAACTGATCTCCCTCGTCGAGCTGTCCTACTTGCGCTTTGTGGCAGCATCTTCCTGGGCGCCCAAGTTTTCTCGGTTGTCTTCTGAGCGATCCACTCTGACCTGCCGCATCCCTCCCAGTGAGGGGGTATTGCGGGGCCACACGCGCAGCCGGATCGAATTGTGACTCGCTGCAGGTGCGCTTGTGTCCAAGCCTGCTTCGCGGAGGGAGCCGCCTTGACGCCGCGGGCGGAGGATGCTGCTCGCGTCATCGGTCTTTGGTGCGTCGACGGCCCCGCAGCGACGCGCTGAGAACCACACGAAGAAATCGAGGTCTGTATGACTGACCCGTCGCGGCCGACGATCATTCAAGGCGGACTGGGGGCGGGAGTCTCCGGCTGGCGTCTGGCCCGCGCCGTTTCCGCGGCCGGTCAGCTTGGCGTGGTGTCGGGGACTGGCCTGGACGTTATCCTGGCCAGACGCCTTCAGTTTGGAGATCCGGAGTGCCTTTCCACCGTGCAGAATAGGAGTCCGCGTTCGATGAACATTTACGTTGGAAACTTGTCCTACGAGGCGACCGAGGAGGAGATCCGCGAGGCGTTCAGCGCCTATGGCGAGGTGAGCGCAGTCAACGTCATTTGCGATCGCGAGACCGGCCGACCACGCGGCTTCTGCTTTGTGGAAATGCCCAACGCCGCCGAGGGCAAGGAGGCGATCAAAGAGCTGAATCTCCACAGAATCGCGGGCCGAGCGATCACCGTGAACGAAGCACGCCCGCGCGAAGGTGGAGGAAGACAACGCGGGGGCCACGGGAGACGCGGCGGTCGACGGTAGCGGCCGACGCCGTTCCGCGATAGTCGCTTATCGGTACAGCAGGTGCGGCTCGACTTCCGACCACCAGCCCTCCTCATCCAGCGCCGTCAGTTCGTCCGCGAGCGTGGGCGTGAGCCCACCGTCCATGCCCTCCCTCAGGTCGCGCCCGCCGCTGAGTATGTCGATCGGCATCTTCTCGGTTTCATATTCGTAGGGCGGCGACAGCCACTTGAACGCCTCCGGCCAGAGCTGCCGAACGCAGGCGAGCAGCACGACGGCACTGCGGTACGGCCGAAAGACTCCCTCGTCGACGACGTGGAGGAAGACGCCGCCGCACGCTCGGCCCTGCCATTTCTGAAACGTGGGCTTGAACGCGAGCGGCCGGTAGGCGATGCCCGGCAGGTCCCACTGCCCGAGCGCGTCGGCCAGCGCGTCGGGGTCGATGAACGGCGCCCCGACGATCTCGAAGGGGGTCGTGGTGCCTCGGCCTTCGGACAGATTGGTGCCCTCGATCAACACCATGCCCGGGTACACGTCGACGCCCTCGAGCCGGGGGAGGTTGGGCGAGGGGGGAATCCACGGCCGGCCCGTGTCGCGGTAGGTCATCTCCCGACGCCAGCCCGTCATCGGGACGACCTCCACTGCGGCCCCGATTCCCATGCTGGAATTCAGGTACCGGGCCATTTCGCCCAGCGTCAGCGCGTGGGCCATCGGCACGGGCGCCCGGCCGATGAAGCTTGCGTAGGGCGTCTGGAGTCTCGGCCCTTCGGCCCGGCGCCCCCCGAGCGGGTTCGGCCGATCGAGCACCACGACCGGGATCCCCTGTTCCGCGCAAGCTTCCAGGCAGTAGGAGAGGGTCCAGACGAAGGTGTAGACGCGTGTCCCCACGTCCTGCAGGTCCACGACCAGGCAGTCCAGTCCGGCGAGCGACTCCGCGGCCGGTTTGCGACTCTCGGCGTACAGGCTGTGGATCGGGATTCCCAGGCGCCGGTGGAATCCGTGGGGCGTTTCGATCATGTTGTCCTGATCCTCGCCGCAGAAGCCGTGTTGCGGCGAGAAGAGCGCCCCCAGCCGGCCGGGGAAGGCCTCGCTCAACAGGTCGTGGGAGTAGCGAAACCGGCGATCCACCGAGGCCTGGTTGGCCAACAGACCGAACCGAGCCCTGGAGAGGATTTCCGGCGGCGAGCGGAGGCAGTTTTCCAGGCCGATGGTCACAGGAGAGCCCGAGGGCCGATTGTCGTCGCTCATGGCCGGTCCGCGAATCACGAGGATGTTGCTTTCCGCGTCAGCCGCCCGTCTTCGCGGCCGGCAGGCGCCAGCGCACGACCTCGATGTGAAAGTCCTGCCCACGCCAGCCGCCGCTGCCTGCGTACGAGTAGGCGGTCACCAGCGTGCCGTCGTCCAACTGGACGGTGGGGCCGAAGCCCCCGCCGCTGATCGAATCGTCGGGCGTCTTGGTGTCGAGCATGATCCGGTCGTGCCGGAAGTCGAACTGGAAGCCATCGTCGGTTTCCCGTCCCACCACGCACCGCACTCCCAGCGGACGAACGTTGGGCGCGACGGCCGCCCGGAGGGTGAACGTCATCAGCAATCGGCCGTCTTCGAGGCGCAGAAGCGCGGGGTACATCTCGCCGTAGTAGCTGCCCAGGTCTTCCATGCGCCAGTTTCGACCGCCGTCGGTGGACCGGAACACGAGGAGCCGCTCGTACTGATCGAGCGTCTCCTGAGGGATCTTGGTGCCGGGGATGGGGGGGAACAGCCTCTGGTCGACGCGGAACAGGCCCACGAGGTCACCCGACCGGGGCTGCCAGAAGACCGTCTCGCCCATCAACGGCCACCACAGCTTCGGCGTGTCGACGCCGGCGAACTTGCACGCCAGCGTCTTGTCCCACGTGGCGCCGCGGTCGCGGGATCGCCACAGGTAGCTGAGCCCTTTGGGCGCGGCCACGCCGAGAATCAGGGTGCCGTCGGCCAGCTCCAGCACGTTGCGGCTGGTCACGATGGTGGCTTTCTCGGGCGCACCCGGAACGTCCTCCCAGCCGATCTCGGTCGACTGCCAGGTCCGGCCGCCGTCGGTCGAGCGATGCAGCAGGCTGTAGACGTAGCCCTTCCGGTTCCGCACGTCCTGCTTGAGGAAGTGCACGGTGATGAAGAGCGTGCCGTCGCTGAGGACCGAGAAATACGGCTCGCGCCCGAGGAGCGGGATCACCGTGCGCGGCGTCCAGGTGCGTCCGCCGTCGGTAGATCGAAAGAGAAGCATGTCCTCCTGGTGCTTGCCGTCGACGCGCTTGGCGGCGTCGAAGGCCACCACCAGCAGCTCGCCGTCCGGCAACCGGGCGATGCACGGCTTGTAGTCGCCCTGCTTCCCCAGGGCAATCCGCTCGCACGGGATCTTGGCAGGCAGGGTTTTCGGATTGCGGACTTCGAGGAAGTCGCCCGGCTTCTCCGCTTCTTGGGCGTGCAGACCCGGCGTGCCGGCGGCCCATCCCATGACGAGCCCTAGGGTCAGCAAGGCGATCGCAACTCGACGAACAACGAGTGAGCACGCGTGGTTGAGACCGTTCATCGGCGTTCCTTTTTGGTTCTATCGTCGAAGCTGATCCCGCTTGTCTCGAATCGGACGATAACAGTACTCGTTCATCAAGGCGACCGCGCCCAGGTCGCCGTGATCCTTCGCCATGGCGACATAGGCCTCGAGCGCTTCGCGGATCGCCTGATAGGCGGCCTCGGCGTGTCGCAAGGCTTCGTCGGGCTTACCCGCCTTCTCGGCGCGGGCCGTCGCCCCGAAGGCCTCGGCGGCATCGAGATAACCGACGGCAAAACGAAGCCGGCCCACGAAGTAGCCGCTGTAATCCCGGCCTTCCGGTCGGCTCCGTCCGTGCGCTTCTGCCATCCGCGCAAGCGCCTGCCGATACAGCTCGTGGTCCTGCTTGATTTCGGCCGACAGACCCCCGCTTCGGTAGTGCTTGGTCATCATGCCCGGCACGGGGAAGCCGAACCCTAGGCCGTGCTGGTCCAGGCCGAGCGTGATCCGTTCGATCAGGGCAAACGCTTCGAGCGCCGGGTCCACCGCCTCGCGCCCGCAGACGCGTTCCACCTGGTCGGCGTACGCTTTCTGCGGCGTCATCGACGACTCCCAACTCGCCCGGGCCAGATAGTGGACCGTGGGGTCGAGGTCGCCGACCGTCCAGTAGCGCGTGTAGAAACCGGCCCAGCCGTTCTCGCGGAGCTCGCCGAGCAGCGCGTGCAACGACCCGGTGGCCAACTGGGGGAGGATGCCCACGTTGTCGTCGGCCAACGTGAAGATCAGGCTGGCCGGGACCTGCTCGGGCGGCACCTGGCGAAGCAGGTCGCGCCCGCGGAGCTGGCGACTGGCCGTGTAGTCGATGAAGCTCAAGACCTCGCCACCGCGAGGCACCATGCGGGCCAGCAGAGGGAACAGCTCGGCCACGACGCCGTTGTAGACGAGCCGGATATCCTCGCCGCCGCCCGGTCGTCGGAGAAGCTCCCTCTCTCGCAAGAGCGAGTCGAAGAACCAGATCGAAGCCAGATCGCCCTTCAGCATCGCCTCCACGCGCTGGCCGCCGCCGGGAAACGTCGTGCGGGCACGGGCCGCGGCACACAACTGCTCGTACGTGCCCAGGTCGGCCAGCTTGTATCGGGCATCGAGCCGGTCGTAGGCGCTCTCCGCCTGGCCGGTCCAACTGCGGTGCTCGGGCGTGCCGACGTGCAGGTAGTCGATCCCCGGATAGGTTTCCACGTAGGCCCGGACGATCGTCGCCACCATCTCGCCGAGCAGCGGGTCGTCCATCGATTGCCGGCTGCCCGGTCCGGCGGTCAGACCGCCGAGCTGACGCACGGGCTCCGAGCCGGGCAGCACCTCGACGAACTCCTTGGGCCATTCGAGCGGTTGAATCGAAAGCCCCGTTTCCATGCCGAGCTTGCGGGCGTCTTCCAGGACGTGGCGAACCAGGCCGATCGCCCGTCGCCGCAACTCCTCCGGCGAATCGGCGCCGACCAACTCCGGGTTCGTGAAAACCGTCATGCCCGCGAACTTCTCTCGGCCGATCGTATCGTCGTCGATTGTGTGACGCTGCCCGAAGTAGAGCACACCGGGCGGCTTCTCCATCCCGCGAAACCGGTAGTGGACGAACGGCTGCGTGGGCCACAGCGACACGTGGACTCGGTTGTACTTCATCTTGGCGATCTGGCGAAGAAACCGGCGATTCTCCTCCAGGCTCCACGAAACGGGCCCGTGCGCCAGATCGTTCACCAGGCGCCAACAGCGGATCCGCATGTTGGGCTCCATGACGACGTCCAGGTCGGGCAGGCCCGACCATGGGCGTTTCGCTGGATAGACGTCGCGGTCGATCAGGTAGCGGACACCCCACCGCTCGACCAACTCATACACCGCCCACATGGTGGCCACGGGGCTGCCGCCGCCGAGGACCAGCGCCGGCTTGTCGTCGAGCCGCGCCCGCTTGAGGACGATTCCTTGATCGCCGAGCTTCGGCCAGCCCTGCTTGCCGACTGCTTTCGCCACGGCGGGATTCGTTTCCGGACTGCCGACGAGCAAAGCCGTTTTGGCCGTCGCCGGAAACGGGGTCGTCGGTCTGGTTTCGATTCCGAAGAGCTTGCCGAGATACGAGCACAATTGATCGGCGGCGTACCCGTCCAGCGGCCCGGCCTTCGGGCCAAGCACGACGGCCACGTCGGCCTCCGCCTGCGGCGACGTAGCTCCGTCGCCGTTGAAGATGACGCGATACGACCCGGCCGGCTCGCGCGGCTCGGCGCCTTCTGATCTTGCGCTGCCGAATGCGGCGAGACACCCCCAGGCGAAAACCAGGAAAATCCGCTCGATGGCCGTTGTCATGAGCTGCGTCTCCCCCCCAGACCGACGGATCGCACGGGGCCGACCGCCGTGGGTCGATGCCAGGCTCGTCCCTCCCTCGTAGCAGGCGAGCCGGCGTTGTCGAAAACCGTCACGGGGCCCCCGTCCAAGACAAGAGACTACCACTTCCGGTCCGCAGATGCCATAATACTCCTGACGCGGCGGAGCTGCGAGTTCTGCACCGCCGCATCTGTTTGCAGCCAAGCGGCCCGGGACCGGCCACACGGCCGTCTCGACCGCCCAGAGCATTATCACCTGCTACCGTTGGGGATACGTAAGGAGTCAATCGGATGCGAAACTCGCGCGAGCAGTCAGGGAAGCCGTCGACGGGGACGGCGTCGAAGATGAGCAGTCGGATCACGCGGCGACGGTTCGTCGGCGCCGCCACGGCGCTGGCGGCGCCGCTGGTCGTCCCGTCGGCCGTCTTGGGGCGCGGCGGCGCCACGCCGCCGTCGGGGCGCGTCACGCTGGGGTTCATCGGCACGGGAGGTCGCGGCACGAGCAACATGCGGGCCTTCCTGCCTTTGGACGCGGCGCAGGTCGTGGCCGTGTGTGACGTCCGGCGCGAGAAGCGGGAGCGGGCCGCCAAGATCGTCGCCGAGCACTACGCGGCCGGCGAGCGCGGCGGCACCAAGCCGGTCGCCGTGTACCCCGACTTCCGCCCTCTCCTCCAGCGCGACGACGTCGACGCGGTCGTCATCTGCCCGCAGGACCACTGGCACGGGCCGATCGCCGTGGCCGCGGCGCAGGCCGGCAAAGACATGTACTGCGAGAAGCCGCTCGGCGTGGCCGTCGCCGAGAGCCAGGCCATCCGCGACGCGGTGCGACGCTACGAGCGCGTATTCCAGACGGGCACGCAGCAGCGGTCCGACGCGAAGTTCCGCCACGCCTGCAACCTGGCCCGGTTCGGCTATCTCGGCAAGGTCCACACGGTCGAGGTCGCCGCGCCCGGCCCCAAATACCAGCCGCGTCACAAGGGCCCCGCCACGCCCGAGCCCGTGCCCGAGGGGTTCGACTACGACATGTACCTCGGCCCCGCGCCCGTGAGGCCGTACACGCCCTACTGTATCGATTGGCCCGGCTGGTACCTGATCTGGGACTACTGCGCCGGGTTCATCGTCAACTGGGGCGTGCACCACCTGGACATCGCCCATTGGGGATGCCCTTCGATCAGCCGGCAGCCCTGCCGGGTCACCTGCCAACTGACCTACCGCACGCACCCGGTCTGCGACAACGTCAACTCGTGGCAGGCGGACTACGTGTTCGACGACGGGCTGAAGATGCGTTTCACCGACACGGGTAACCCGTTGCCGCAGGGGACGCGGTTCATCGGCGACAAGGGCTGGGTCCACGTGAACCGGGCCGGCATCGAGGCCGAGCCGGCATCGCTGTTGGACGTGCAGATCGCCCCCGGCGAGCCGAGCCTCTACGAGTCGAAACACCACCAGGCCGACTTCCTCGAAGCGGTACTCAAGCGGTGCGACCCCGTCGCGCCCGTGGAGGGCGGCCACGTGGCGTCGTACCTGGGCATGATCGCCGAGACCGCCGGGCGCCTCCAGCAAGCGCTTCGCTGGGACCCGGCCGCCGAGCGATTCGTCGACAACGCCGACGCCAACCGCCTGCTCACGCGTCCGATGCGCAGTCCGTGGCACGTGTGAGCGGGAGGCCAGCGCTGACCGGGCTCCGGAGCCCGGCCAGCGCGGACCCTCGGCCTGCCCGGTCTATCGATATTCTCGCCGGGTCCAGTCCATGGGCGTTCTCGGCGTGCCCGGTCCATCGCCATTTTCCCCAACCCCGATCCGTTGCCATTCTCACCCTCCCCGGCCCATGGGCGTTCTCGGCGTGCCCGGTCCATCGCCATTTTCCCCAACCCCGATCCGTTGCCATTCTCACCCTCCCCGGCCCATGGGCGTTCTCGGCGTGCCCGGTTTACCGGGCTTTGCCGCGGAGCGGTACTAGCCCCGGCGTTTACGCCGGGGGTGACCTGGCGATAGAATCCCTGTTGTCAGGCCCGTTCACGGGCCTTCTCCCCTGGCTTGAGCCGCAGCATCCCACGGGGGCCACAACCATGTTGCGCAACTACTACAGCGAGATCAACCTTCACGTCGTCTAGCACACGAAGAACGGCTCGCCCCTGCTCACGGCGACCGTCGAGCCTGCCTCCCACCGCGTGCTGAGGAAGCGCATCGTCGACACGCCGGACCTGTTCGTCCACGAGATCGGCGGAACGGAAACCCACGTGCACCTGGCCGTCACCATTCCGCCCACGCTCGTGATCAGCGAGTGGATCGGCAAGCTCAAGGGCGGAACGTCCCACGACGTCAACCAACAGATGGGCAAACGGCAGAAGGTCCTCCAGTGGCAGGCCGGCTACGGCGTGGTGAGTTTCGGCACGGGCGATCTGGAGTGGGTGAGGTTGTACGTCCGCAACCAGCGCGAGCATCACGCGCGGGGCAGGGCGCAGGACCGTCTGGAGCGGATCACGCAATACGACGACGAGCCGTGACGCCCATCGGCTCAAGCCCCCACGGCGAGAAGGCCCGTGAACGGGCCTCCCGCGTTACGCGGGTCAGCCGCATCGCCCCGGCGTAAACGCCGGGGCTAATACCGCTCCGCGGAGACGGGCCGTGAACGGCCCTCGGGCGGACGGGTTCGTCCGTCCCCGTTGTGCGAGCGAAGACGCGATAGGCTGCACCGGCTCATTCTCCCATGCAGAGGAGCTTGCCCTCGCGGGTCGAGTAGTAGAGCCGACCGCGGGCAACTGCCATCCCGTCCCAGAGGGGCGCGGGGAGTGCTTGCCTGGCGATCGGTTTGCCGTCGGCCGCCGAGAGCACGCGCAGGTCGCCGTCCGACCCGGCAACGAGCAACCGGTCGCCGGCAAGCGCCACGGCGTCGATCGTCGGCGCCTTGTCCGCCTTGTCGAACACATCCACGCGCCACGACGCCTTCTCGGCCAGCCGATGGCTCCGCCAGGGCATCTTGCCCTCGCGACTCAAGCCGGACGCGGCCCAGCCGGTGATCCATTTGGCGTCGAACTCCTCGCCGCCCTCCAGGTCGAAGTCGCGCCGGTAGATGGTCGAGGAGCCCTGGAGGCAGCCGAACAAGACGTTGTCGCGAAACACGACCAGGGGTCGCCGCGGCGTGTACGAGCCGATCCGTCGCTGATGGCGCGGCGCGTACGACCAGCATCCCTGCGGCACCATGGCCGCCCCTCCGCCGGTGTTCAGCTTGGCAAACGCCGCCCAGCGATCCAGCGACATCTCGCCCGTCTTCCGGTCGAAGACCCACCGGGACATGCCCACGCCGTCGCCTTGGCGGTGGAGGAGATCGAAGTTGTCGAACTCCAGGGCGGAGCACTCGTAGAACCCCTGCTGGGGCACGCTGTCGAGGCGCCGGACCCAGCGGATCTTGCCGCCGGCCGGCTCGACGGCGAAGATCAGAATCCCCCCGTCGGCCAATGATTGCCGCCCCGCGGCAAAGTAGGCCACGTCGTCGACGACCAGCACGCTCCCCGGCACGGGCCACGGCGATTCCAATTGCCCATAGGCGACGATCTGCTCCTCGATCGGGGCGGCCCGAAGCCGCCAGACCATGCGACCGTCGTCGGCCCGCAGGCAATACACCCAACCGCTCTTCGCGCCGAACAGACAGAGCCCCCGGTGAAGCGTGGGCGCCGTGTCGACGCGACCATTGGCCGTGAACCGCCACGCCACCGCGCCGCTCTGGGCATCCAGGGCGACCACTTCATGGACATCCGGCCGGGCCACCACGACGCGATTGCCGGCGACGACCGGACTGGTGATCGGCCCCTTGACGAAGAAGTTCTCCCGCCAGTCGTCGACGATGGGGCCCGACGGATTCCCGCCGCGCAGATCGACCGACCAAAGCGTCTCGAGCTTCGATGGGGCCTTCGCCGGCGTGCTGCCGCTCCGCCACGGGTCGTGACGGTAGCAGGGCCAGTCGTCCTCGCCTCCTCCTCCGGCTGCCTCAGCGGGCGGATCGACCCCGGCCTCCCGCGGGAACTCCATCTCGGCAAGGTCCATGTGGGCCACGCCGCCGGCCCGCCGCTCCGGCGCCACGGCGGTGTATCCGCGGAGCATCGGCCAGCAAACGCAGTGCTTGGGGGTTACGTAGATCAGGCCGTTGGCGGGCACCCAACCGGCGTCCCGCCCGCAGGCGGCCTTCGTGATCTGATAGGCGTCGACCTGGCCCGTCTCCAGATCCGTCAGATCGAACTCGCCCGAGATCATGTAGCGGCAGGTCATCACGGGCGGAAAACAGTGGGCCAGCCCCGCCGGGTGCGTGACGAGGACCTCGCCCGTGCGAAAATCGAGGGCCGAGACCTGAACGGGAAGTCGCTTCTTGTCCGCGCCCTTGCCGCCGTGCAAGAGCCAGAGCCGGTCGTCGACGAACATGGCGCGGGCTTGTCTGGCGTGGTTCATGCCCGGCAGGAACGGGTGGTCGAACCGGACCTTTCCGTCGGCCGCCGAGACGACGTGAATGGCGTTGTCGGGGCCGTCGTCGTTGAGCGTGGAGACCTCGTACGTCACCGACCCCTGGTGGTACACGGCTCGCGTGACCTTGGGCAACCAGGGGAAGTCGTCGCGCCGCCAGCGGACCTTGCCGGTGGCCATGTCCAAGACCACGGCCTCGATCGCCTCGCCTCGCTGAGTGCGTCCCTCGACCAGCGCGACCGTGTCGTCGCCGGCCACAACGTACCGCGGACCCGACGCCGGAAACGTCCATCGCAGCTCCGCCGAATCCGCGTACCACGCCCGCACCGCGTCGCCGGTGACGGCGATCAGCGTTCCCCCGTCGAACAGGACGGTCGTCGGCTCGCCCGCATCGGGGTACTCGCGGACCGTCTGGCCGGTCGCGCCGTCCAGCGCCAGCAGTCTCTTCTCATCGACTACATACAGGCGATCTCCGCCGGCCACCGGAGGCGCGTTGCGCGGGCCCAGGTTCCGCATCGTGAAGCCGTCGCCCTCCGAGGCGGCCACGAGATCGCGCTGCCAGAGCCGCAGGCCGTTGAATCCATCTCGCGCGAGCACGCCCGCGTAGAAGTTGCGCCCGCCGGCCGTGACCATCCCGCGGACCTCGGCCGACGCGCCGGCGATCCAGCGGACTCGGCGCGGCGGCGCGACCAGCGTATCGTGCGATGCCGCGTTCCCCGACGCGGAATGGCGGGGATGGGACCACTCGTCCATCTCCGCAGGGCGCGGCTTCCTCGCCACCAGCCAGGCGCCGTCGCGGCCGACCGCTTGCACCTCGACCAGCCCCGCCGCCTTCAACTGCTCCACGGTTGCCTTCCCGCTCCCGATCACGAGCACGCCGCCGGGGCACAAAACGCGGCTTGCCTCGTCGGGCGAGAACTGCGCCGAGTGTCCCGGAGAGACGAACAGCAGGTTGACCAGGTCCTCCGTGTAGGGCAAACATCCCTGTCGGGGTAAGCGATCGACCGAGATGAGTCCGTAGAGCCCACTCGACTGCAATCGGCGCCGGGCCTCGTCGACGACCCGCTCGTCCGCATCGAGCACCTGAACCAGATAGCGGCCCGTCGCCGCCAGCTCGGCGGCGAGATCGGTCTGTTGCGCGCCGATCTGCACACACAGACCCCCGGGGACGCCCAGGGCAGCGGCCGCTCGCACGGGCGCGGCGTCCTCCGCCGCGGGCGATTGGGCCGCCCGTGCCCGGGATGCAGCAACGAGGAGCACGGTCGCCGAGAGAACCGTCAGGACCCATCGAGTGCGACGACGCTTCGAGGAACCGGGAGATTGCATGTCAGACTCCATGGAGCAAGGCGAGTGGGTGTATAAAACCCATCCCGCGAGATCACTGGGGAGGAATGAACCACACGGTCTATTGGGTGCTGCGTTGACAATGGAACACGCTCGAAGCCCAGGGGTTGCAACCCCTGGGCTTGGGGGCCCGACTGACGTTCCACCATCAATGGGGGCATCAATAGTCTACTCGCCTTCACCGCCGGTTCAATAGGCGGCGTGGATTCGGCGATATTGGCGGTGTTCCGCGATCAGCCCGTGCTGCCGGCCCCCTTGCGCAGCGCCTTGCGCACGAGCATCCCAATCACGATAGCCAGGGCCGCCAGCGACACCAGGTCGACAAGCAGCCCTCCGTCGACCCAACCTTTCACCAGGGGCATGTCGAGTTGCGCCATCACCAGCACGGCGATCAGAATTCCCATGATCGCCTCGCCCGCCACCAGCCCCGAGGAAAACAGGAGGCCCCGGTGGATGACGGCTTGCCGTGTCTCGGCGGAGTCGCCCCGGGCGTGTGAGCGCCGGTCGACGAACCGGTAGACCAGGCCGCCCAAGAGGATGGGGAACGTGACCGTCCAGGGCAGATACATCCCCACGGCAAGCGGCATGGGGTGAAGGCGGAACTTGGTGTCGCGCGGCTGGAGGAGGAAGCGGTCGATGACGATCGCGGCCACGCCCACCGCCGCGCCGTAACCCACCAGGTCCCAAGGCAGATCCCGGCCCGCCCCAAAGATCCCACCCACCAGCTTCTCGAACATGACCCCCTGCGGCGCTTTCAACGCGGCCACCCCTTCGCGGACCGGCTCGCCGATGCCATAGGCGTTCTGGAGCAGTTGCATCGTGGGCGCGATGATGAAGGCGGGAATCATCGTGCCGATGACTTCCCCGATCTGGAGGCGCCGCGGCGTGGCGCCGACGATCTGCCCGATCTTCAGGTCCTGGCAGATGTCGCCCGACGTGCACGCCGCGCAGCACACCACGCCCGCAACGCCCAGCGTGGCCAGCATCCCCGCCTCGCCCGTATATCCGAACACCAGCAGCAGCCCGGCCGTGATCAGCACGGTGCAGATCGTCATCCCCGAGACCGGGCTGTTGGACGACCCGACGAGGCCCACGATGTAGCTGGCCACGGCAACGAAGAAGAAGGCCAGCGCGAACATCAGGACCGTCGTGACGGCCGTGGCAGCGACGCTCCGGGTCATCACGGCGTACACGACCGTGCTGAGCAGGAGGCTCATGAGCATCAGCCCGAAGAGCGGCCGCCCGCTGATGCCCTGCTCCGTACGGGGCAGGGAGGACGTGTCCTCCAACCCACGGACGCCGCGGAGCGCAGTACGGATGGCCGCTCCCATGCTGCCGGCGATCTTGAGGATCGAGTAGACCCCGGCCACGACCATCGCGCCGATGCCGAAGAAGCGAATCTTCTCGTCCCAAATGCCCATCAGCACGTCGATCGCGGGGCCGCCGCTGAAATCGGCGCCGTAGGCCAGCACGGGAATGGCCCCCGCGAACGAGATCGCCCCTCCCAGAAAGACGAGCAGCGAGACTTCCCACCCGACGATGAATCCGACGGCCATCAGCATCGGCGAGATGTCGGTCCCCACGTAGACCCCGGACTTCCCGACCCGCCAACCCCATTCGACCGAGCCCTTATAGAGCCCCACGACGGACCCCAGCGCCTTGAACAGGCCCCCGATGCCCAAGGCAGTGAAAATACCCAGCATCTCCGCCCCGCCGCGGTCGCCGGCCTTGAGCACCTCGGCACAGGCGACGCCTTCGGGAAACCGAAGCTCCTTCTGCTCGATGATCATCGGCCGGCGGAGCGGGATCATCATCACCACGCCCATCACCCCGCCCGACATGGCGATCAGCGTCGTCTCGAAATAGTTGAAGCCGTCCCAGAGGCCGAGCAGGACCATCGCCGGAACGGTGAAGATGATGCCGGCTGCCAGGCTCTCGCCCGAGCTGGCGATGGTGTGCACGACGTTGTTCTCCAGGATGGTCCCGCGCCGCATCAAGCCGCGGAGCACGCCCATCGAGATCACCGAGGCCGGGATGGCCGCGCTGACGGTCATGCCCGCGTAGAGGCCCACGTACACGTTCGCCGCGCACATGATCAGGCTGAGGAATATGCCCAAGAGCACGGCCTGCACGGTGAACTCGGGAAGCGTCTTCCACGCCGGGACGTAGGGCTGAACGTCGCCGGAGCGGCCGTTGTCGGTCGCCGCGTTGTCGGTGGTCATCGGTAGGGGATCCCCCAATCAGGTCGGCTGCCGTAATACCACAGCAGGATTCTACAGCGAACAGCGACCCGGCAAAAGACGATTCCGGCGGTCGAACCACCGTGCCCGCCAACGGGACGTTGATCGAGGCTCTTAGGACGGCTATCCTCAATCCGTCGGAGGGCCGGTTCGAGAGCCGGGCCGCGTGGCTCGCCCCATCGAGCCTTGCGGACGGCTTCCAAGGGGCTTCCGTTCCGCCACGATCTACGCAAACCCATGGGGGGCGTGCCATGAATCGCCTTGTCTTGCTGGTCGCAAGCGTGCTGTGGGCCACGACGGCCGCTGCCGGACCGTCGCATCCGTTCTCCGCTGACGACATGCTCGCGATGGAGCGGGTCTCCGAGCCCCAGGTGTCGCCGGACGGCGCCCGGGTCGCGTTCACCGTCCGATCCACGGACCTGGAAGCGAACCGGGGGAGAACCGATCTGTGGCTGGTCGGGGCCGACGGAACCGGACTCCGCCGCCTGACCTCGCACCCGGCCAACGATCACAACCCACGTTGGACTCCCGACGGCCGAGCGGTCCTCTTCCTGTCGAGCCGATCCGGATCGTCCCAGGTGTGGCGCATTCCGCTCGACGGAGGCGAAGCGGAACCGGTGACGGACCTGCCGCTGGATGCGGCGAACCTGATCCTCTCGCCCGACGGCAACCACCTCGCCTTCACGATGGAGGTTTTTCCCGACGGCCATTCGCCCGAGGCCACCAAGAAAAGGCTCGACGACGTGGCCAAGCGAAAGAGCACCGGGCAGATCTACGACCGGGCCTTCGTCCGCCACTGGGACACCTGGAAGGACGGGCGCCGCTCGCACCTCTTCGTAATGCCTTCGACGGGCAAAGGCGAGCCGGTCGACGTGATGGGAAGCATGGACGCCGACACGCCCTCCAAACCGTTCGGCGGGCCGGAGGAATTCACGTTCACGCCCGACGGCCGTGAGCTCGTCTTCACGGCACGCGACGCCGGCCCGGCGGAGCCCTGGTCGACCGATTTCGACCTCTACCGCGCGCCGGTCGACGGCTCGGCGCCGCCCGTCTGCCTCACCGAGAAAAACGAGGCCTGGGACTCGTGCCCCTCGTTTTCACCCGACGGGCAAACCATGGCCTATCTGGCGATGACCAGGCCGGGTTACGAGTCGGATCGCTTCCGGATCGTGCTTCGTCGATGGGCGGACGGGAACGAGCGGGTCCTCACGGAGCGGTGGGACCGGTCGCCCTCCTCGATCTGCTGGTCGGGCGACGGACGCCTCCTCTATGCCACCGCCCCGAACGTCGGTCAGCGCTCGCTCTTCGCGATCGACGCGGTCACAGGGACCGTTCGCACTATCGTCTCGGACGGATACGTGCGATCGCCGGCCGTCTCCGGGCCGCGAATCATCTACAGCCTGGATCATCTGAAGTCGCCGGCCGAGCTCTATTCGATCCGCCCGGACGGCTCCGACCGGCGCCCGCTCACGCAGCTCAACGCGCAGAGGATCGCCGCGGCGCGGATGGGCGACTGCGAGCAGTTCTCGTTCCCAGGGCACAACGGCGAGACGGTCTACGGGTACGTGGTCAAGCCGGTCGATTTCGATCCGAGCCGCAAGTACCCGGTGGCC
>CAZDHR010000063.1:0-22358 GCA_964505295.1 uncultured Planctomycetaceae bacterium | reverse complement strand
GAAACGGGCCCATCCAGAGGATTGTTGAGCTGGGAATCGGAACCGGCCAACGGGCCTCGAGGATGATCGATCTCGCCGGACTGCAATCCTCTCCCGGCCAAATCCGCTACACGGGCATCGATCGGTTTGAAGCCCGTACCCCTTCCGACGGGCCTGGATTAACCCTCAAGGCCGCCCACCGCCTGCTCAGTCGCACGGGCGCGCGGGTGCAGTTGCTCCCCGGGGACCCGTTTTCGGCGTTGGCACGGGCCGCCAACAACCTGGGCGGCAGCGAACTGGTCATCATCTCGGCGGGGCACGACCCCCATTCGCTTGCCCGCGCCTGGTTCTACGTGCCCCGGATGCTCTGCGAGGGCTCTTGCGTGCTGATCGAGGAGCCTTCCGGGCCTGAAGGCGAAGTGTCTCTCCGCCGCATGACGCCCGACGAGATCGACCGACTGGCCGACGCCGCGACGCTCCGCCGTGCTGCATGAGCCAGTCCCGGGACGAAAAAGCACGCTCTCGGGCGGGCAACGCTAGGGTCGTTGGGTCGTGATCTCCCTCGCGGCCATGGCCATCGCCCCCCCCGACCGGGCCGCCAACCCGGCAAGCATCTTGGCGATAGGGTGGCCTTGGACGGAAAGCGAGTGGACAAGGTCGCCCTGGCCAGCCAATCCGTATATGATTGGCAAGAAAGGCGACTTCCGAGATCATCGAAGCGTGTCTCTCCGTCCATGAACGACCAGTCTACCACCCCGAACAGGGTCTCCCCCACCGACGCGACGCTTGACGCTT
This sequence comes from uncultured Planctomycetaceae bacterium, assembly GCA_964505295.1. GTDB lineage: Bacteria > Planctomycetota > Planctomycetia > Pirellulales > Thermoguttaceae > DATKZH01. The sequence continues at coordinate 21,584 of CAZDHR010000063.1, read as the reverse complement.
CCCCTGCCATGGCCGACTCCGCGAGGTCCTCGGGGGGATCCATGCACGCGCCGATGCCGCAAGCGTGCGTCGAGCTGATCGCGGGGACCGCACCGCACTTGACTAGCCAGACGGAGCGGTTGCTGCGGGTCCGCCTGCGGATGGCCGTGCTGGTGCTCTTCTTCGGTTTCGCCGCGTTCCTGGTGAGGAACGTGTTCGAGCTCGACTTCTCCGTGGCGAGGGAGGCCGTCGGCTTCGGTTTCCAGGTCGTGGTCACCGTTGTGCTGGGGCTTCTTTCGGTCTTCCTGTGTTGTCGCCGGGCGATCTCGATGAGGTGGCTGCGGCTGAGCGAGCTGTTGATCTTCGGACTGCCCGCCGCGCTCTTTCTGTTTGCAGAGTACTCGATGGCCATAGGAAGCAGCGAGCGAGGCTACTTCGATTTTCCGGGCGGTTTCTGGCTGGTGCTGATCTACACCTACGCGTTGTTCATTCCGAACACGCCGCGGCGCGCCGCCGTGGTGATCTCGCTGATGGCCGCCGCGCCGCTGGCCCATTTCCTACTCATGTTCTGGACGATCCCCCAGGTGGGTGCCGTGATCGAGACGGACCACTTGACGGGAATCCCGCTGATGTTCGTGCTGGCCGCGCTCGGGAGCATCTACGGCGCCGGGGCGATCGGCTTCCTGCGACGCGAAGTCTACGAAGCGAGACAGTTGGGCCAGTACCAGCTCAAGCGGCGGATCGGGGCCGGCGGAATGGGGGAGGTCTATTTCGCCGAACACCAGTTGCTCAAGCGACCCTGCGTGATCAAGCTGATCCGGCCCGAGCAGGCGGGGGACGAGAGGGTGTTGGCACGGTTCCAGCGCGAAGTGCGGGCGACGGCGAAGCTGTCGCACTGGAACAACATCGACGTGTTCGACTACGGTCGGGCCTCCTGCGGCACGTTTTACTACGTGATGGAGTATTTGCCCGGCATGAGCCTGGGCGAGCTGGTCGATCGCTATGGCCCGATGCCGCCGGAGCGGGTGATCTACCTGTTGCGCCAGGTGTGCGACGCGTTGAGCGAGGCGCACTCGATCGGGCTGATCCACCGCGACATCAAGCCGGGCAACATCTTCGCGGCCTACCGCGGCGGGCTCTACGACGTGGCCAAGCTGCTCGACTTCGGCCTGGTCAAGCCGCTCGTGGAAGAAGACCAGTCGACCCAGCTCACGCTCGACGGGTCAATCACGGGCACCCCCCTGTTCATGTCACCCGAGCAGGCCACCGGCGACGCGCCGCCAGACGCCCGGAGCGACGTCTATTCGCTCGGCGCGGTGGCGTACTACCTGCTGACCGGCCGGCCTCCGTTCGAGGGCGACCGCGCGATCAAGGTGATGATCGCCCATGCCCGGGAGGAGGTCGTCCCCCCGTCCAAGCATCGCGCCGACGTGCCCGGCGACCTGGAGGCGGTCGTGCTGCAATGCCTGGCAAAGTCGCCCGGCGGCCGGTTCCAAACGGCCGCCGCCCTGGGCGAAGCCCTCTCCAAGTGCAAGGCCGCAGCCCACTGGTCTCGCGAGCGGGCGGCCCGCTGGTGGCGAGAAGACGAGGCGGCCAGGGACCGCGTCCAAGCCGTGCGGCTCTCGTGAGCCGAGCGTCGCCCGAGCGCCGTCGCAAGGCGGCGCGCCAGGCGGCAAGGCGAACCTTTCAACCGGCCGCCCCTCTATTTCCAAGGACGGATTCGCGGATCGTCGCCGGCGCGGGAGTCGTCATTTGCCGGGAATCCGGTATAATTCCGGATCTGCCGATGCCGGCTCGACGCCGGGCTGAGGCGTCCATTGGCCCTTCAAGAAGCAAGGGAGCACCATGACCGGAGAGAATCGCCCTCGGACGATGTTCGAGAAGATCTGGGACGCCCACGTCGTCCATGCCGAAGAGGGAAGGCAGACGATCCTCTACATCGACCTGCACCTGGTCCACGAGGTGACCAGCCCCCAGGCGTTCGAGGGCCTCCGTTTGGCGGGCCGGCGCGTGCGGCGGCCGGAGCGGACCGTGGCCACGGCCGACCACAACGTGCCCACCATCGACCGCTCCCTGCCGATCGTCGACCCGGTCTCCAAGCAGCAAATCGACACGCTTCGGGAGAACTGCCGCCAGTTCGACGTCCGCCTCTACGACGTCGACCACGAGAACCAGGGGATCGTCCACGTGATCGGGCCCGAGCTGGGGCTGACGCAGCCGGGCATGACGATCGTCTGCGGCGACAGCCACACGGCCACGCACGGGGCCCTGGGGGCCCTGGCGTTCGGCATCGGCACCAGCGAGGTCGAGCACGTCCTGGCCACGCAGACGCTCTTGCAACACCGCCCCAAGACCTTTCAAATCCGGGTCGACGGCCGTCTCTCCCCCGGCGTCGGCGCCAAGGACCTGATCCTCTACCTCATCGGCCAAATCTCGACCCAGGGGGGAACCGGCCACTCGATCGAGTACACGGGCGAGGCGATCCGGGCGCTTTCGATGGAAGGGAGGATGACCGTCTGCAACATGTCGATCGAGGCCGGCGCCCGCGCCGGGCTCATCGCCCCGGATGATACGACCTACAAGTATTTGCGGGGCCGACCTTTTGCGCCCGAGCATTTCGACGCGGCCGTGGCAGCGTGGCGGCAACTGCCCAGCGACGACGGGGCGCAGTACGACCGCACCGAAGTGTTCGACGCCGCCAACGTGGCGCCGCAGGTCACCTGGGGCACGAACCCTGGCCAAGTGACCGGCGTGGATGGCCAGGTGCCCGATCCTAGAAGCTTCTCCGACGACGTCGACCGAACCGCCGCCGCCAAGGCGCTTGCGTACATGGACCTGGAGCCGGCCGCGCCGATCCAGTCCGTCGCCATCGATCGGGCCTTCATCGGCTCGTGCACCAACGGGCGGATCGAGGACCTGAGGGAGGCGGCGGCCGTTGCCCGAGGGTATAGGATCGCCGACGGCGTGCACGCGATGGTCGTCCCGGGAAGCGGCCCGGTCAAGCGCCAGGCCGAGGCCGAGGGGCTCGACCGGGTCTTCACCCAGGCCGGCTTCGAGTGGCGCGAGCCCGGCTGCAGCATGTGCCTGGCCATGAACCCCGACAAACTCGAGCCGGGCGAACGGTGCGCGTCGACGAGCAACCGCAACTTCGAGGGCCGGCAGGGCAAGGACGGGCGCACCCACCTCGTCTCGCCCGCCATGGCCGCCGCGGCCGCGGTGACCGGGCGGTTCGTCGACGTGCGGCAGTGGGAGTACAAGTAGTCAGCGGAGTCTCAAGCGTCTTGGTGTCTGCGGGCGAAGCCGCAAGCGGCACCGGGAGAAGAACGGAGCGAGTTTGCCCCATGCGAGCGTTTACCAAGCACACGGGACGGGTCGCCCTGATGGACCGGTCCAACGTCGACACGGACCAGATCATCCCCAAGCAGTTCCTCAAGCGGATCGAGCGGAGCGGGTTCGGCCAGTTCCTCTTCTTCGATTGGCGGTTCCAAAGCGACGGCTCGCTCAACCCCGACTTCGAGCTGAACCGGCCCGAATACGCCGGCGCGAGTATCCTCATCGCGCGGCGCAACTTCGGCTGCGGCTCCAGCCGCGAGCACGCCCCGTGGGCGCTGGACGACTACGGTTTCCGCGTGCTGATCGCTCCGAGCTTCGCCGACATCTTCTTCAACAACTGCTTCAAGAACGGCATGCTGCCGATCGCCATGGCCGAGAAGACCGTCGACGACCTGTTCGCCCGGGCGTCGGCCCATCCCGGCTACCAGCTCACCGTCGACCTGGAGTCGTGCACGCTCGCCGACGAGCACGGCCTCTCCCTCCCCTTCGAGGTCGACGAGTTCCGCCGCCACTGCCTGCTTGGCGGCCTGGACGACATCGGCCTGACGCTCCAGCACGAAGAGAAGATCGCGGCGTACGAGAAGGCGCGGGGGATCGCATAGCGCGCTCCCGCTCGCCTGTGACTCAAGAAGCCAACGGTGGAATCTCGGTGAACTTGAGCCGCTGTTCGCACCATCGGGCCAGGCGCAGCAGCGCCAAGTCCTCGCCCCGACGCCCCACGAGCTGGATCGCCGCGGGCATCCCGTCGGAGGCCAGGGCGCAGGGGATCGAGACGACGGGCACGCCGGCGTGGCTCCACGGGGCTTGGAACTTCGAGTCGCCCGTGGTCGAAAGGCCGGGGGCGGTCGTGTTGGTGGCGGGCATGACCAGGGCGTCGGGCGGCGTCGCGGCGTCGAACTGCGCGGCGACGCTTTGGCGGAACTCCCGCTGGTGGGCCAGCGCGTCGGCGTAGTCGACGGCCGACGTGGCCAGCCCTTCGTCGAGCATCGCCGCAATGACCGGGCCATACCCGTCGCGATGGGCCTCGAACCGGCCACGATGAACCGCCGCCGCCTCGACCGCCATGATCGTCCGGTGCATCCGGTACACCTCGCCAAACCCTTTGGGAAGCTCGGCCCGCTCGACTTCCACGCCCGAGCCGCGGAGCTTCTCGATGGCCGTCTCGGTCACCCGGCGAATCGCTTCGTCGGCCTCTTCCATGAAGAAGTCCGTCAGGAGGCCGAGCCGAGGCGGCGCTGCAAGCGTTGCGGGCTCCGCGTCGCGGGCGCTCAGCAGGCACCGGGCCATGCAGGCAAGGTCCCCGGCGGTACGCGCGATCGCCCCGGGGTGGTCCAGGTGATAGCTGCACGGGACAACGCCCTCGGCGCTCAATCGCCCGAACGTCGGTTTCCACGCCGCCACGCCGCAGTAGCCGGCCGGCCGGACCAGCGAGCCGCCGGTCTGCGTGCCGATCGCGCCGAGGCACATCCCCATAGCCACGGCCACGGCCGACCCGCTGCTGGAGCCGCCCGGCGTGCGATCGAGCTGCGGACTCCAAGGATTCCGTGTCGGGGAAGGATCGAAGCAGGCGAACTCGCAGGTGACGGTCTTGCCGAGGACGATCGCCCCGGCCCGGCGCAAGGCGCCTACCAGTGGCGAGTCGGCCGTTTTCGGCTCGGTCGCGGTCAGCGGCGAGCCCGCCCGGGTGGGGAAGCCCTCCATGTCGACGATATCTTTGATGCCGACCGGGATCCCGTGAAGCGGCCCGAGGTGCTTTCCCCCGGCGATCTGGTCGCCCACGCGGCGCGCGGCCTGCCGGGCCCCCGCTTCGTCGACCACCACCCAGACATGGAGTCGGTCCTCGTGCTTATGGATTTGCTCCAGACACCGTTCGACCAGCTCCCGCGGAGCGAGCTCTCCGCTTCCAAGCTGTCTGGCTGCCTCGGCGATAGAGATTGGAGACGACATGGCACGTGATCCTGCGGTTCTCGGACGAGCCCAGGTTACGGCGTTCTCGGGCGATTGGCAACCGTCGCGCTCGGCGAGCGGCGCTTTCGGCCTCCCCGAAGCTTGCCGTGCTCGTCCAAGCGGAGTAGGATTTCGCCGGGTGTGCCCCGGAGGTTCAACGTATCGAAACACTCGGTCGCCCGTTGAGCAGTCATGACGGAAGAGCCGCTTCCGACCCAGCGCTTAAAGCACCAGATCCGCGCGGAGGCCGAGGCCAATCGACGCGCCCGGCCGGACAAGGACGAGGCGAGCGAGATCATCTGCGCGACGCTCGCTGCCCTGCCCGAATATGTCGCGGCGGAGACGGTGATGGGCTACGTCCACTTCCGCAGCGAGGTCCGCACGCGCGGGCTCCTCGCAACCGCCCTGGACGCGGGCAAGCGGGTCGTGGTCCCGTACTGCCTCGCCGATCGCCTCGAGCTGTTCCTGCTGGAATCAATGGATGAGCTGGCCCCCGGCACGTGGGGGATTCCGGAGCCCATGGTGGAGTTGCGGCCGCTGGGCCACAGAAGGGTGGACGCGAGCCGGCTCGATCTCGTCGTGGTGCCGGGCGTGGCCTTCGACCGCCGGGGCCACCGGCTCGGACACGGCAAGGGCTACTACGACAAGCTGCTCGTGCACGTGCGCCCCGACGCGCTGCTCGTCGGGCTGGCCTTCGAGTGCCAACTGTTTCCAGAGATCCCGACCCGGCCGCACGACGTCGCGATGGACCGGGTGATCACGGAAACGGCCGTCCACCGGGCGCAAGGACGCAAAACCGGTTCCCGGCCTGCGGACGCATGAAGTACTCCAGGAAACAGCCAGGGCTTGATCGAAGACGCTTGACAGCGCCGGAAGTCTCGCCCGATTGCGCGGCCCGACGGGCCCACGGGGCCTCATCCGGTTGTCGGTAACCGATCGCTGCGATCCACAGGACGAATCGGTTCCGTTCAGACGGAAAAACCGTCAAATCGCGTGCCTGTCGTAACTCGTTTCTGGAAGCCGGCACATGGAGGGGTTTCGCATGTGTTCCGCGGTACTCCCAGCGATTCGACCGATCTATACTCTCGAAGGGACGGGGTCGGTCGGTCGTAGACCGACCCCAAATCCCGTCGCGTTTCAAAGCTGAGGAGGAACTCATGAAGCGTTCAAGACTTACCAAATCGGGCATTGTCGCACTGGTGGCTCTCGGCCTCATGCTGGGACAAGCAGCGGCTGCTTCGCCCAAGATGGGCCCGAAGGGCGGTCCGAAAGCCGGCCCCAAGGCCAAACCGAAAGCCGGCCCAAAAGCGGGACCGAAAGCCGGCCCCAAGGCAGGCCCCAAAGCAGGCGCCAAGGCCAAACCGAAAGCCGGCCCCAAAGCGGGACCGAAAGCCAAACCGAAGCCGGGGGCCAAATCCGGTATCAGGAAGCCCGTCAAGCCAGGCCGGAGACCGGGCGTCAAGGTCGTCCCTAGGCCGAGGCTTCGCGTCGCCCCGCGGCCGGCCGTCAGGGCGGTGGTTCCCGTGCACGTGCCTCGGGTGATCGTCGGCTGGCCCAGGCCGACCGTGGTCGTGACCAATGTCGAAGAGCTGGCGGTCGTGCCCGTCAAGGAAGTCGGCGAGGAAGAGGAAGCCTACAAGGTCGTTGACGTCGACGATGCCTACACGCTCACGCTGCTGATCGATGGCCAGCCCACGCCGGTGCGGATGCTGGGCGTCGAGCCGCCCCTGGTAGCCACGTCCGCGGAGGACCCGTCCGGCACGATCCCCGAAGCGGCCCTCCACTTCGTGCGCAACTTGCTGGTCGGCGAGTTCCTCTACCTCGACCACGATCCCGGTCTTGCGGAGAAAGATGCCGACGGGAACCTGACTGCCTATCTCTACCGGGCACCGGACAAGCTGTTCGTCAATCTGGAATTGATCCGGCAAGGCTACGGACTCGCGGCCGAAGCCTATTCCTTTGAGCACCAGGAGGCGTTCGCGGCCTACCAGGCGAAGGCCCAAGCCGACGAGAAAGGCATCTGGGCCACCGTGCAGATCAAGGCCGAGTAGTCGGACCGTCTGCCCGGAGGAATCGCGAGTCACTGCGCGAACGCGCAGCTATTGGCCCCCAGCGGGCTCATCCAACGAGCGGAGCAACTCGATCCGGTCGAAGAATGCCTGGCCACCCAGCGCGGTGGGGGCGATGCCGGTGAGCGTGAAGGAGCCGAAGTCCTTCCAGAGGTCGCGGGTGACGACGACCCAATCGTCGGGCACGGCCGGGGAGACTTCGACGGCCTGCCAGTCCGTCGTGTTCTCGCCGCTGTAGTATCGCCAGAGGGGCTTTTCGGCCGGGGGCCATTTGCCGTCGCCGGCCAGCTCGATCATCACGCCATGACCGCCCCGCGACCTCCAGGCGAAACGCAGATAGCGGAACTCGCCGGCCGCGGGGTTCTCGACTACGGGGTATTCCCATCCGGGAATCCGCAGGTTCCAGCGCTGCGGCGGCGTGACGACCAGGGAAGCCTCGCCGAAGAGCGGAGATTCGCTCGCCAGCCCGACCGTCCCGTCGCCCTCGGTCAGCACCTCGACAAACGACTGCTCGTCGTCGAACAGCACGATCCCCGGCGGCGGCGCCGGCCCCAGGGCCTCGCGGAGGTAGGCGATCAGATCGGCCACGTCCTGCGGGCTGACCTCCTTCTCCAGCCCTTCGGGCATCATCGAAATAGACGAGGCCTCCATCTCGTCGATCTGCTGGCGGAGGATCGTCTGCTCGACGCCTTCCTCCTTGCGCAGCGTGATGCTCGTGGCGGTCTCCGCGGCCAGCACACCGGTGAAGATCCGGCCGTCGTCGGTCACGACCGTGTAGTTCTGATAGCCGACGGTGATCTGGCTGCTCGGATCGAGGATATCGGCGATGATCGTCTCGTCGCTCCGCGTGCTCGCGGTCGCCAGGTCGGCGCCCACCGCGTACCCTTGGTCCTGAAGCTGATGGCACTTGGCGCACTGATCCGTGTAGACCTGCTGGCCTCGCCGGGGGTCGCGCGCCAGGGTCAAGGCCCCCTGGTATCGGGCCAGGACCTCGTCGCGGCCCTTGCTTGACGACTGGCCGGCCAGCAGCGATTCGGCCCGGCGCCGGATCTCCGCTTCGGAGCTGTGGATCAACTGCTCGCGCCGGACGGCGTCGAGCGAGGAGGGCTGAACCAAGCCCTCTTCGATCGCGTCGAGCAGCTTGGGTAGCCGATTCTGCCGGCTGAACAACGCTTCGAGCACGGCGTCCTGCACCTTGGGCGTGTAGCCCGGCCAGTTGGCCAGAAGCAGCGAGCCGGCGCGGGGGTCGTCGACCAGGGAGAGCGCCGCGACCGCCGCTTGCTGCACGTCGAGCGGCTGCCGTGGCGCAAGCAGCTCTTCGACGACCGGTTCGACGTCGTCCAAGGGCGCGCCGGCCAGAAGCGCGATGGCGGCCTTGCGCTCTTCGATCGACCGGCTTTCGTCGAGGGCCACTTCGCCGGCCGTGGCCAGCGCGGCCTTGATCTCCGGCGCCTCGTGCAGCTTGACCAGCCCGGCCACCTGGAGGGCGAGCTCCCGGAGTCGGACGGAGCGATCAACCAACAAATGACGCAGCGCCCGTTGCCCCTCCGATGAGCCAAGCACTTGCGACTTGCCGCGCTTGAGCCCCTCGATCAGCCCTTCGAGACACGCGACCCGAGTCGCTCCAAGGGCGTCGTCCTCGACCTTGGCGACCCTCGCCAGCAGGTTGCCGATCTCCTCGTTATTGTGCCGGGCGCCGACGATCGAGGCCAGCGGGTGGGCCAGCAAGCGGCCCTTGTCCGATTCGCCCGACCGGCCGAGGATGGCCACGAGCAACTGATCCGCCGAGTCGGCCACCGAGCTGAGCACCGCGGCCTGCATCCAGGGGTCGTCGCCGTAGCGGGCGGCCATTTGGGCGAGGGCCTCGACTGCCCGCGGATCCTTGCTTTCTCCCAGGGTAAAAGCGAGCTGTAGGCGCACCCCAGGATCGGGGTCGTCGATCATCGCGACGACTTTCGCGGTCAAGGCCGGGTTGGCAGCCAACCAGCGCTCGACGAGGCGCAGGGCGTGCATGCGCACGCCGAAGTGGGCGTCGTCCAACGCCCCTTCGACCAGCGCCGGCTCCAGGGCGTTCAGTCCATCCAGGGCATAAAGGGCGTGCAGCCGGGCCTGAGGGGTCGCGCCCGTCTTCGCGAGCAAGGCTAGCGGGCCGATCGCCGCCCGGTCGCCTCGTTCGAGGAGCAATCGCTGGGCGGTCTGGCGCCACCAGGCGTTGCCGTGGGCCAACCGGCCGACCAGCTCCGCCGTCGACGCCTTGGTCAAGTCGAGCTTCTCCGGCTCGGCAACCCCGTCGGCCACCACCCGCCAGATCCGACCGCGATCCGCCCCGGCGATCAGCGACTCGACGTACAACTGCTGGAGGTAGCGGGGAATGGCGGAGTAGTCTTCGATGATGTCGCGATACATGTCGACGACGTAGAGGGCGCCGTCGGGCCCGACATCCAGGTTCACCGGCCGGAACCACTGCTCCGTCGAGGTGAGGAACTCCACCTTTTCCTCCGTCGCCCGACGGGCCGCGTAGCCGGCGCCGTCACGCTCCAACAGGCAGCGATGGACCATGTTCTGGGCATTGTCGACGCTGAAGTGGTTGCCGCGATACTCGGGCGGGAACTCCGTGGCACGGTAGATCGTCTGCCCGCTGGCCGCCGTGAAGTAGCCGTTGGCCGTGGCCTCGGCCTCGCCGTAGAACTTCACCCAGGCCGGCTCCTTGCTGCGGGCCAGTCGCCACGGGTCGGGCCGGCTGGTGGGATAGACCGGGGCGGGATGGCCGTAGGTGCAAACGTTCACCACGGGGTTCGGGGCGGCGTAGTACGGGTTTCGCGCCAAGTAGCGGTGCGCCAACGGCGCCACGTAGAGCGCGTGCTGCTGATTCGTCACCAGGAACCGATCGCCCCAATCCGAGAGCGCCAGTCCGAACCCGCTGGCGCTGCCGCTACAGGCCTCGAAGGCGGTGCCGTCCGGCTTGAAGCGAAAACAGGTGGCCCCCACGCGGACCTCGCCGGCGAGCGACGGCCCGCGGATCGTTCCCCCGCTCCGGATCGCGCCGGCCGCGTAGATCCAGTTGTCCACGCACCACCGAGGATTGTTGACGCGGGACCACATGTCGTAGATCCCGAAGCCGGAGAACAGGGTCTGACGCACCTCGGGCTTGCCGTCGTCGTCGCAGTCCGCCAGGTAGAGGATATCCGGGGCACAAAGTACAATGACGCCGCGGCGCGCGGCGACCACGCCGTAGCACGCCGGCAGCCGATCGGCCCACACGGTCGATCGGTCCACTCGCCCGTCGCCGTCGGTGTCCTCCAAGAGCTTCACCGTGCCGTACTGCTCCTCGGCGGCCTGCTCGATCGCCTCGTCGTTGGCGGGGATGCGGCGGACGGCCTTGTCCAACACGCCCGTCTTGTTCAGATCGACGACGTCCAGGTAGCCTTCCAGGTTGTAGCCGTGGATCTCGCAGACGAAGATCCGCCCTCGCGCGTCGAAGGCGATCGCCACGGGGTCCTGGACGTACGGCTCGCTGGCGACCAACTCGACGTGGAAGCCCGGCCAGACCTGGAAATGCTTGAGGCTTTCTTCGGGCACAAGCGGCTTGGGCGCGTCGGTGGCCAGCTCGATCTCGGCGCCAGACGCAACGCCCGCCAATCCCGGCGCCAACGCCACCAACACGATCGCTGCCCAACGAACCCGCAGCTTCTCGATCATCGGGGCCCTCCCGTGAGACGTTCTGGACGACTCTATTGTAGGATGGATCGACCGACGCGTTCAAGCAACCCGCTGGGCCTGCCCATGCGGCGATGGGGCTCCTCCCGCGGCGACCGCCGGAGCCCCGAGGGGGCGTTCCTCGGGTTGCCACCGTTCGGCGAGACGGCTACAGTAGCGTGCTGGGGACGCCACGGAAGCGACCCCGCGACGTGCGTTTCGCCAATCGGGGACCTCGCATGACCTTTCTCATCCAGTCCGCCGTCAAGCTCGTGCTGGACGTCGTGGTCCTCGTCGCGATGGGCGCGATCGTCGGTCGGAAGCATCAACCGAGATACCTCAAACTGTTGCTCGGCTCCCTGGCGGTGGCAATGGCGTATCTGGTGTACGACCTAACGCAGCCGGTCTTCGGATACCTCCTCTTGGTGCCGGTCATTGCCGCGCCGGCGATCGTCCTGGTGGTCTACGGGCGGCTCCGCTGGAAACAGGCTGCCGTGGCCTCGGCCGTCTTCTTCTTCGTCCACTTCCTGATCCACGTCGTGGCCGGGCGGCTTATTTGATGCCGAGTCTGGTCGACCGCCGGTCGCGCCCGCGTACAATGGAATGAAGAAGCGTGCGTTCCGGCGAGCGGGAATCGGAATCGCGCGGGTCGGCAATCCGGCCCGGTTCTCGTGGAGAAGTGAGGCATGACGAGCAGTCTCAAGGTCGTCGCGAAGTATGGGACGCCGGAGGAGGCCCACCTGATTCGCAATCGGCTGGAGGCGGCGGGCATCCCGGCGTTTCTCGATGGGGAGATGAGCGCGGGCTGGGCCTGGCATTTCGCCAACGCGATGGGCGGCGTGAAGGTCCTGGTGCCGGAGGAGCACTTCGCCGCCGCCGAAGCGGTCCTTGCTCCCGGCGACGGGCCGCCGACCGCCAGCGCCGTGGCGGAAGCCGAGAGCCCGTCTGTTGCGGAGACCCGGTTTGCCGAGGAGGAGCTTTCGGCAAGCTGGCGGTGCGGCAACTGCCGGGCGCAAGTCGATGCCGCGATGGACGTTTGCTGGGCGTGCGGCACGATGCGGGAGGAGACGGAGTCCTCGGCTTGGGAGCCGGAGGAGGAGACGGTCCCCCAGGCCGAGCCGGAAGAGCGGGGCCCCGTCTCGCCTGGGGTCGCGCTGTTGGTCGTCCTGTTTCCGCCCACCTTCGCCTTCTTCCTGTTCACGAAGCTCTGCCAGCTTCTCGCGCCGTGGGTGCCCGACGCGAGACATCACCCGCCGCTCGAAAGCCCCGAAAACGCCGAAAGCCCCGGCCTGGAACTGGCCGGCGAGCTGGAACCCGGCCACGTCGCGTGGCAGGATTGGGAATACCAGCGGCCGGGGGCCGAAGAGGCTGCTGCGCCCGACGAACGGGATCTCGACGCGCTGGTGTTGCGCGCGTGGCGGGCGGCCCTGATGGGATTCTTCCTCCTGCCCCCGCTCGTAATGACGCTCTACTCGCTGTGGCTGCTCGTGCGATACTGGTCTTGCCGACGCCGTCCCCACCGGCGAAGAGACCGGCGTGCCCGGTGGACGCTAATCGTTAACCTCGTCGCGGCGTTGTGCCTGGGACTGTTCGTCGCCTTAGCGATCGCCGGGTTCTCCCGGAGCGTGTATGACAGCCTACGGGACGCACCGGGAGTGATGGGGGCGAGGGAGGAGAAGCGCGCTCCGTAGGTCGATTGCCTAGCCCGATTTTCACCTTTGCGCCAACCATTCATGTCCCCAAAATTCCGCAAGAAAGGAAGGCTGCGAAACCTCGAAAAAATGGGGCCTCCGAAGCGCAGGTAAAAACGCATGCAGGAAACGACTTCAGGGCGTACATGCCCCAACTTCGGTTACCGGCGTAGAGTGGCACCCAACGTCCAAAGTCGAGGTGGACAGACCACTACCGGGGTTTGCGGCCACAGCCCATCACGGCTTCTTCCGGATCCCCGTAAGTCGGGAATCGCAGGTCCAAACCGTGCATGCGCAGGACCCGCTGGTTGAACGACGAGAGGCCGCACAGCCGCATCATGCCGTCGTGCTCCCGAATCCGCTTGTCGAGCAACACGAGCTGGCCAAGCAGAAAGCTGTGCAATAGCCTGACGTCATCCAGCTCCAGCACGAGCCGGTAGACGAAATGCCGCTGGAGCAACGACCAAAGCTCGTCCGCCAAGGGCGGAGTGTCCGATGCGTCTCGTTCCGGGCTTTTCAGTTTCACGAAGAGCCAGCCCGGCCCACGATCCACCTCCATTTCCCATCCAGGGGCAAGCGCTAGCATTCCCTTACTCCTTGTCTCAGGCAACGACCGCCACCAAAGATCGAGACACTTTACGTAATCATAAGTGTCCAGTTGCCTTCTGCAACCCCCCTTGCAGCAGCGGACGTCGAAAACTAATTTCGTATCATAGGGGGTGAGCACCGTCGTTCTGTGGTTTTTCCCGTTTGCCTATTCTACTTGCGCTCACAAATCACCGGGACCGCTCATGCACGAGCCAACTCCGGAGGAACTCCGTCGCTGGGACCGAGAGCTGGTCTGGCACCCGTTCACGCAAATGGCCGAGTACGAGCCGTTGATCATCGAGCGGGCCAGCGGGGCGACGCTGGTGGACATCGACGGCAACGAGTACCTCGACGGTACGGCCAGCCTGTGGTGCAACGTGCACGGGCATCGGCACCCCCGGCTCGACGCGGCGATCCGCCGGCAGCTCGATCGGGTCGCCCATGTTACCGCGTTGGGGGCGTCGAATCCGACGACGATCAAGCTGGCCAAACGCCTGGTCGCGCTGGCCCCGCCGGGGCTGGGGCACGTTTTCTTCTCCGACGACGGGGCCACGGCCGTCGAGGTGGCCGTCAAGATGGCCTTCCAGTACTGGCAGCAACGGGACGACCCGCGTCCGGAGAAGACCGGCTACGTGGCCCTCAGCGACGCGTACCATGGAGATACCCTCGGCAGCGTGAGCGTCGGCGGCGTCGAGCGGTTTCACGCCATGTTCGGGCCGCTGTTGTTCCACTGCTTCCGCGTCCCGGCACCGGATCCGTATCGAACGCCCGAGGGCGTGACGAGCCAACGTCTGCTGGCCCATTGCCTCGGGCAACTCGAGGCGGTGCTCGCCGAGCACCACGAGCGGATCGCCGCGATGGTGATCGAGCCGCTCGTGCAGGGCGCGGCGGGGATGATCGTTCATCCGCCGGGCTATCTGGCCGGCGTGCGCGACCTGACGCGGCGTTACGACGTGCTCCTGGTGGCCGACGAAGTGGCCGTTGGCATGGGCCGCACCGGCAGGATGTTCGCCTGCGAGCATGAGGGCGTTTCGCCCGACTTGCTTTGCCTGGCCAAGGGCCTTACCGGCGGGTACGTCCCCTTGGCGGCCACGCTTGCGACCGATCGCGTTTGGCAGGCCTTCCTCGGCGAGTACGCCGAATCAAAAACGTTCTTCCACGGCCACACCTACGGGGGCAACCCGTTGGGGGCAGCAGTCGCCCTGGCCACGCTTGAGGTTTTCGAGGAGGAGCAAACGCTCGCGCAGCTTCCTCCAAAGATCGAGCGCCTCGGCGAGCATCTCGATCGCATCGGCAAGCTCCCGCACGTGGGCCACGTGCGCCAGTGTGGCCTGATCGCGGGGATTGAGCTCGTGCGCGATGTTGCCACCAAGGAGCCTTATCCTTGGGCCGAAAAGCGGGGCAACCGCGTCTGCGACCACGCCCGCACCGAAGGTGTGCTGCTCCGCCCGCTGGGCAACGTAATCGTCATCATGCCGCCGTTGGTGATCACCCTCGATGAGCTGGACCGCATCGCCGGGGCGGTCGAGCGAGGCATCATCGCGGCCACGAAAAGGGGACATCACTGATTGTTTCGGGCTTTCCCGTCGAATATCAGTGATGTCCCCTTTTTTGTCTCCGGCTGAAGCCGACATGCGGTCCCCACACAGTTCAGGCTGTACCCACGCCTTAACGCCTTGGGCGTACGGATGGAACAAAAACCGAACTCGATGTGCCCCGTCAATGACGGCCGGTTTTAGCAGCCCACACGCCGTGTGCCTGCTACGGAAGTCGGGAAGTTATTTCTCGGCCGATCTTAACGCGGCCTCCGGCCACAACCAAAAAGGGTTGCTGAACAAACCACTGTACAAGATGCGCGCACGGCGCGCGCATCCTACAGACTAAGACTCTAAGTCCTCCGGGAGGCCTTGAACATTCGAACCGGAAGGACCGCGCGTGCGTAGAGGCCAACAAGGAGCCTGGAACTCGAGGCGAGGTAACGACCGGCCCCACCAATTCCCTCGCGACAAACCCCTCCTTCTTGGGGGGGCTCCGCCGTTGTCCGTGCGCCAAGAGCCACGCTCGCCGGTTGGCACGCAAACGCCGGCATGGTGGGGAGATGTGAGGCGATGCGGGGCAGGCAGAAGAATAGGCTGAGCTGTTGGTGTCTTTGGCGTCAGCCGGTTGTTGATATTGGCACAGCGTCAGGTATAATACGCGTTTCCGATCACACCTGAGTCGGGAAATCCCCGACGCGTGAGCCCCCCATTGCCATACCTTTTGGAGGGATATTCCATGACCCGAGAGCAAGGTCCGGCCATGATCGAAGCGGACGGGCTTACGAAGTACTACGGCAACTTTGCCGCCATCCAGGACGTTTCGTTCAAGGTGCACCAAGGCGAGGTGGTGGCCTTCTTGGGCCCAAACGGGGCGGGCAAGAGCACGACCCTGAAGCTTCTGACCGGCTATCTGGCCCCCTCGGCCGGTCAGGCGCGGATCGCCGGACACGACATGACGACCGACCGTCTGGCCGGATCGACCCGGTTGGGCTACCTGCCCGAAAACGGTCCTCTGGACCCCGACATGACGCCGCGAAGCCTGCTCAGCTTCTTTGCCGAGGCACGAGGGCTTTCGTCCCGGCAAAAGCGGGAGCGGATCGAGGCGGTCGTCGATCTGTGCAAGCTGGGGAGCGTGATCGGCAAGCCGATCGGGAAGCTGTCGCGAGGGTATCGTCAGCGAGTGGGGATGGCGCACGTGCTGTTGCACGAACCCGACGTGCTCATCCTCGACGAGCCGACCGCGGGCCTGGATCCCAACCAGATCCATGACGTTCGGGAGACGATCCGCAACCTGGGCGAGAGCAAGACGATCCTCCTTTCGACGCACATCCTTCAAGAGGTCGAAGCGATGGCCGATCGCGTTCTATTCATCGACGAAGGCAAGCTGATCTACGACGGTTCGATCCGCGAGCTGACCGCCAACGGCAAGCCGTTAGACGAACGCTTCCGCGAATTGACCGGCGCGGGCACGAAGTAGGTCGCTTCGCGGTGACAAGGTGACGGGGTGACAAGGTGAGAAGGTGACAAGTTGAAGCGATCTCGCGCACACCCGTTACCGTTTGGCGGACGATCTTATTCCCCCGGTGTTGAGGCTCGGTTCGGTTCAACCTTCCAACCCAAACTATGAATAGCTCGGTAGGAACCATGAACACGAAGGTCTTACGTGCGGTCTTCAAGCGGGATTTTGTCAGCTACTTCGCCAATCCCACGGGATACGTCTTCATCTGCGTGTTCGTGCTGTTGAGCACGATCGCCGCGTTTTGGCCCAACGAGTTCTTCGTCACCAACCTGGCCAATCTCGACCAGCTCAACAAGATGTTCCCGTTCATCATGCTGGTCTTCATCCCCGCCGTGACCATGGCGATTTGGGCCGCGGAGCGCCGGCAGGGCACCGACGAGCTGCTGCTGACCATTCCGGCAGCCGACCTCGACATCGTGGTCGGGAAGTACCTGGCGGGCGTCGCCATCTACAGCGTGGCGCTGTTGTTCTCGCTGGTCTGCAACACCTCGGTTCTGGCCTTCCTGGGCGATCCGGATACCGGGCTCCTCGTGGGGACCTACGTCGGCTACTGGCTTGTCGGGCTGGCCATGCTGGCCGCCGGCATGGCGGCCTCCTTTCTGACGTCGAACCTCACGGTGGCCTACGTCCTGGGCGCCGTATTCAACGTCCCGCTGGTCTTCGCCGTGAAGGCCGACGTGATCTCCGGCCGCGAAATGGCCGTGGCCATCAAGCAGTGGAGCATCGGCGAGCAGTTCCGCGATTTCGGCCGCGGGATCATCAGTCTCTCCGGGCTGGTCTTCTTCGGGGCGATCGTCGCCGTGGCCCTCTACGTGAGCATGGTGCTGATCGGGCGCCGGCATTGGATTCGCGGGCGCGTCGGGTACTTGCTCATGGTGGCCCATTATCTCGTCCGGGCGATTGCGCTGGCGGTGATTGCGATCGCCGTGATCGTGTTCTTCAATCACCATGACCTGCGGCCCGACGTGACCAGCGAACGGCTCAGCTCGCTTTCGCCCGACACCGTCAAGCTCCTGAAGAACCTGCAAGTCGAGCGGCCCGTGCAGATCGAAGCGTTCGTCAGCCCCCGGGTGCCCGAGGCGTACGTTCAGACCCGCGCCGACCTGCTTTCCATGCTCCGCGAGCTGCACCGCCGCGGCGGCGAGAAGGTCGAGGTCCGCGTCAACGACACGGAGCAATACTCCGAGCAGGCCGCCCGCGCCGAAGAGCGCTACGACATCACCCCGCGCGAAGTGACGACCGAGGACCGAGGAAGCTTCTCGCAGGAGCCCCTCTTCATGGGAGTCGCCTTCACCTGCGGGCTGGAGAAGGTGATCCTGCCGTTTATCGATCGCGGGATCCCCGTGGAATACGAGTTGGTCCGCTCGATCGCCACCGTCACCCAGCAGAAGCGCAAAAAGGTGGGCATTCTGGACACCGACGCCCATCTCTACGGGCAGTTCAACATGCAGACTATGTCGAGCAGCTCCAACTGGCCGATCGTCGACGAGTTGGAGAAGCAGTACGACGTGGAGCGGATCGACGCCAGCAGCCCGATCTCCGACGAATACGACGTCCTCCTGGCGGTCCAGCCTTCGTCGCTGGGGCCCGAGCAGATGGACCACTTCGTCGCCGCGGTTCGAAGCGGGATCCCCACGGCGATCTTTGAGGATCCGTTTCCTTTTTTCGCCGGGCAAGTACCGGGCACGACCGCCCCGCGCCGGCCGCCGGGCGGCATGAACCCGATGATGGGCAGACAGCCGCCGATGGAGAAGGGCAACCGCGTCGCCCTCTGGGACTTGCTCCAGGTCGACTTCGCCGAGAGCCAGGTCGTCTGGCAGGACTACAATCCGTACCGGCGCTACAGCGATTGGCCGAAGGAGTTCGTCTTCGTCGACAAAGGGAGCGGAGCGGAGGAGCCGTTTGGCGAATCGGAGGCTGCCACGTCCGGGCTTCAGCACATGCTGTTCCCCTTCCCCGGCTCGATTCGAAACCTGAACGTGTCCAATCTCAAGTTCACTCCGTTGGTGCGGACGGGCGACGATACGGGCAGCGTCGATTCGGAGGAAATCATCCAGTTCTCCTTTCTCGGCCGGGGCGATATCAACCCCAACCGGCGTCAAGTCCCGACCGCCGTCCCCTACGTGCTGGCGGCTCGCATTCAGGGCAAGGTCGACACCGACAAGTCGTCGGAAGGCGCGGGCGCGGCCGGCGAAGATGCCGACGACGGAGATGGCGACGACGCCGACGACGCGGCTGACGACCCGGCCGACGCCTCGGACGAAGGCTCGGACGACTCGAAGAAGGTCGAGGAACCAGCAGGCGACGAGGAGCCGGCGAAACCGAAGCGCTCAGGGATCGACGTGATCCTGGTGGCCGACATCGACATGCTCACCTGGCAGTTCTTTCGCCTGCGCGAGGTGGGAGAGGTGCCGGACGCGGGCGTCCGCTTCGATTTCGACAACGTCACGTTTGTCCTCAACGTGCTGGACACGCTCGCCGGCGACGACCGCTTCCTGGAAATCCGCAAACGCCGTCCCAAGCACCGCACGTTGACTCGCATTGAAGAGAGGACCGAGAACGCGCGCAAGCAACGATGGCAGCAGATCGAAGACCTCCGCGACAAGTACGAGAAGGTCGAAGAGGAGGAAGAGCAAAAGCTCAAGGACCGAGTCGCGAAGATGGAAGAGCGGATGAAGAAGGAGGGCGGTCTGTCGATCATCGAGATCATGAATCGCGTGGGGATGGCCCAACGCGACGGCGAGCGGCGAAAGCAGATCAAGCTCGAGCAGCTCAAGCAGGAGACCGACCGGGAAATCAACCGCATCGAGACGGAGTTGACTTTGGAGATCCGACGGCTCGAGCGGTGGTACAAGATGTGGGCCGTGCTTCTGCCGCCGATCCCGCCTCTGCTGTTGGCGATCGGCGTGTTCCTCACCCGCCGCATTCGTGAGAGAGAAGGCGTCGTCCGAAGCCGGTTGCGGTCGTGAGCGCCGTGCGCTGGGAGGCCCGGCTTCCGTTTGGCTCGGCCGGGGGCGAAGGCCGTTCTCCAGCGACGTGTTCCGCCGCGGGCCGTACAACGATTGGGAAATACGCAAGGACATTGAACGATGAACGAGAACGTGAAGACGATCGCTTTCGTGGGCGTGGCCGTCGTGGTTTCGCTGGTTGTCTGGCTCACTCGGCCCCGCTTGCCCGCATCGACCTCGGAAAGCGAGCTTCCTAAGCTCCTCTTTGCGGCGTTCGACGACCCGCTGAAGGCCGCGAGCTTGGAAATCGTGGAGTTCAACGAGTCGACGGCCACGATCCGCCCGTTCAAGGTCGCGCAGGTCGACGGCGAGTGGT
Organism: uncultured Planctomycetaceae bacterium; assembly: GCA_964505295.1. Lineage (GTDB taxonomy): Bacteria > Planctomycetota > Planctomycetia > Pirellulales > Thermoguttaceae > DATKZH01. The sequence continues at coordinate 1,900 of CAZDHR010000063.1, read as the reverse complement.
CGATCCCCTCCCACGAGAACTACCCGGCCGACGCCAAAGACCAACTGGCCGAGGTCGCCGCTGGCTTCGTGGGGCTGAAGCCGCTGGACGTGGCGGGCGACACGGCGTCGGACCAGAAGCTGTTCGGTGTGGTCGAGCCCGATCCCAACAAGCTCAAGCCGGGGGACACCGGCGTCGGCACCCGCGTGGAGATGCGCGACAACAAGGACGAGCTCCTGCTGGCGCTGGTGATCGGCAAGAAAGTACCCGACCGGGACGAGCTTCGGTACGTGCGCATCCCGGGCAAGGACCAGGTTTACACCGTCAAGATAAAGACCGACAAGCTCTCGACCAAGTTCGAAGACTGGATCGAGGAGGACCTGTTGAAGCTGAACACCTGGGACGTGAAACAGGTGCGAATCAACGACTACTCCGTCGACGTCCTTCGGGGCGTTCAAACTCCGCGGAGCCTGATGACCCTCGATTACGACGACAGCGACTCCAAGTGGAAGCTGAACGAGTGCAAGGTGTTCAAGGACCAGGGCTGGGTCGAGGTGCAGATGGCCGAAGACGAAGAGCTCGACACCAGCAAGCTCAACGACATGAAGTACGCGATGGACGACCTGAAGATCGTCGACGTGGCTCAAAAGCCGGAGGGGCTGAGCGAGAATCTTAGAGACGCCGGGGATCTCAAGAAAGACGCGGAGAGCCTCCAGTCGTTGGCCGACCGCGGGTTCTATCCGGTCAAGGTCGGCGACCGGATCGAACTCGTCTCCACCGAGGGGGAAGTCTCCGTCTTGACGAAGGACGGCGTGCAATACGTCTTGCGATTCGGACAGGTCGCCGGCCGAGGCGAGGAGGCGGAAGACGAGTCAGAGGAGGGGAAAGAGGACGCAGAAAAGGGCGAGGAGAAGGCGACCGGCGACGCCGGCGTCAACCGCTACTTGTTCGTCATGGCCGAGTTCAATCCGGATGCGATCGCCAAGCCCGAGCTGGAGCCCCTGCCGGGTGAGGAAAAGGCACCCGAGGAGAAGGCGGCTGAGGAGAAGCCCGCCGAAGGCGAAGCGTCCAAGGAAGACAAGGGAGACAACGGCTCCAACGGTGGCGAGCCGGAAGCGGAGAAGCCGGAAGCCAAGGCTGCCGAAGAAAAATCGGCGCAAGCCGAAAAGGAGGCGGCCAAGACTGAGCCGGCGTCAAAGCCCAAGAAAGAAGCCGCGGAAAAGGCTGAGCCGGCCGCGAAGCCCGAGGAGAAGGCCGCGGAAGACGACGACGCCAAGACCGACGCGGATAAGAAGAGCGAAGCCGACAAGGAGCGCGAACGGATCGAGAAGGAGAACCAGCGCAAACAGGATGAATACGACGAGAAGGTCACGAAGGGCAAGGACCGGGTCAAGGAGTTGAACGAACGGTTCGCCGACTGGTACTACGTCATCTCCGACGAAGTCTACCAGAAGATCCACCTCAGCCGCGAAGACGTGGTCAAGAAGAAAGAGAAGGCCGAGGCCGAGGAGAAGAAGGCCGAGGGCGGGGCGGACGAGAAGCAGGACGCGGGCGACGCGTCTGCCGACCAGGAGCCCAAGGAAGAGGGTAGCGCCGTGTCGGACCTCGAGAAGCTGAAGGAGGCGGGGGTCGAGGGAGAGAAGGAGTAGGAGAGGTTGCCCGCTCTGAAGACACGTTCCCAAGCCGGAGCTTGGGAACGAGCGTGAGCCGCAGGAGTTGTTGGCTTAGTCACAAACGGTGCGATTTTATCAGGAGGATGCTGATGAAGTCCAATCCTACCCGGGCGGGTCCGTGCCCGTCGGGAAGGCTCGTCTCGAACCCGAAAGGGGTACGTAGCCAGCGTCGGAAGGCAACGACCGGCGACGGAGGGGCCAGGACGAGCTAGTCCTTAAACAAGCGAAGGCGTATGGCGTTTTTCGCC
>CAZDHR010000062.1:0-22562 GCA_964505295.1 uncultured Planctomycetaceae bacterium | reverse complement strand
CATGCGTAGGGCCAGGTTCTTGGTCGGCCCACCGCGGTAGGCCCGGCCGAACATTTGGATCGAGCCGCCGTAGACGGCCGGAAACGCCGGCACCTGGCCGTCGTACTGCCAGTGCCAGGTGAGGTAGCCGTCGAAGCGGTGGGCGTAGGCTTCCGCGTTGCACTCGGTGGTCAGCATGCGGTCCTCGGGCATGGCCTGGTGGATACGGCCCAGCAGCTCCCAATAGGCCTCGGTCCACCAGTGTCCGCCGCCGAGCGGGTGGCCGTGCGATTTGTCGAAGCAGAGGCGCGGTTTCGCCGCCGCCACCTGGTCGATGTACACGCCCTTCACGCCACACTCGTTCATCAGCCGCAGCACGATCTCGCGGACCTTGTCGCGCCACACGTCGGTCGCCGGGCACATCGCCGCCAGCTTGACCCGGCTCCCGTCCGATTCCTTGCTCCCGTACATCTCCGTGTAGGGCTCGCCGTTTTCGTCCTTCGTAGCCGCGGGCCGGGCGACGCTCGAGAACTCGAAGTCGTCCATGCCCCGGTCGCGCGTGTCCCAGAGCCGGCCGTTGATGTACGGCATCACGTAGACGTTCGACTCCTGCAAGTCACGCACGGCGTCGGCAAACCCTTCCTTCGTCGGGAAGTAGTGCGGGTAGTCGTTGTCGAACGGAATCTGGTGCCAGTTGTACCAGTGGAACCCGACCGGCACGCCCATCTGCTTCGCAAACTCCTTGACCGGCTCGACGCACTCCCTCGGCGCCCCGCCCCCGAGCGCCCAGCACGAAAGCTCCCGCATCCACGGCGGGGTGTCTTCGCGCCCTTCGGCCGTCAGCTTGGGATACCACTTGGCCTCTTTGCGCACGAAATCGCGATAGGTCACCGCCGCGTCGAACCAGTCGCCGCGCAAGAGCTGCAAGACGGCTTGGCCGCTCAGCTCGAAGTCGTTGCCGGCGACGCCCATATCCGCGGCAGGGTGATCGAACGCGAGCACCACGGCCTGATCCGACGGCCGGCTCTCGGCGAGGATCTCCTTCGCGCTTGCCTGCGGGTCGTGCACGGCGACGTACAGCCCCGTGGTCGCGTCCTCCCGGTAGGCGGCCAAGAACTGCATGCTGGTCCAACCGCTGGGATACCTGCCGGAGAAGCGGAAGGCCCGCTGCCAGACGCCCTGTTGCACTTCGCCGGCACCGCGGGGGAAGAAGACGCGCCCCTGCGGGCCCAAGTCGGCCACGGCGACCTGGGGGAACACCGTCCGCCACACGCTCCACCGGTCGCTTGGGTTTTCCACCGTCAGCGAGCCATGGAACGCATCGCGATCGTCCTCCGGCGTGAGCTTGACCAGGACGCTCAGATCGCCCAGGCGCTCGTCCCTGGGCCGTTGCCAGCGGAGCCAGAGTCCCTTGGGGCGCGGCGTGATCAGTTCGACCTCACCCCATCCCTCATCGGCGTTGAGGGGAACTTCCTCCTTGGAGTCAATCTCCCGCATCGTCAGCGTGAAGAGCGGGAGCGACCGCGGCGCGAGCAGCTTCCGGCCGGTCGCCAGGTCGAACAGATTGAGCAAGCGGATACCCTCGCCGGTCGCTTCGAGGATCACCCCCAACTTGCCGGCGGCCAGCGCGTGCCAGTTCGGCGGCAGCTCTCCGGCGGCGGCCCGGGCGGCCTCCTCCAGCCGTCCCGCGGCTTCCAGCGCTTCGGCAGCGGCGACGTGGCGCCAGTCGCGTTGCCCGCGTGCCGTTTCGATTCGGGCGCGGAGCTCGCTGGTGGTGACGGCAACGCCTGGGCTCTTCGCCCGCTGGCTCGACGCGGCTTGGATCGCCGGAACCGGATCGTCGCTGCTTCCCATCCACAGCCAGGCCGAGTACTGCGGGCGCTCGTTGCGCCAGCCGGCCCAGGCGGCGCCTCCATGGGCGTGGAGATACGTGCCGCTCCCGCCCTCGTAGATGAGAACCTGGCCGCAACCGAACATGCCGATCGCGCTGGGGCCGTCGACAATCGCGCCCCAACGGCCGAAGCGGTGGCTCTCCTTCGACGCGGTGAGCTCGCCCTGCTCGAGCGGCTCGCCGCCGGCCCAGCGGGGAAACGTTTCCTGCGGGTAGTTCAGCTCCAGGAAATGATGCTCGGGCCACGCGAACGCCTCCTGCTGGCTCATCGCCGCCCGAACGTACACCAGCGGCCGATCGGCGAAGTAGTACCAGTCGTAGACCGCCTTGGGCTTGGAAGCCGGCGCTTCCTCGGGCGATTTCATGTAGCGGGCGCGAACGCGGACCACCGTCGCCAGCGGGCCCTTCGAGACCAATTCCACGCTCGGCTCCGGATCGTTCGCCAGGCCGAACCATCCCTTCTCCCGATCGTACACGCGGTCGTTCCAGCGGAAGCCGTCGAAGACCTTGCCCGTCGTCGGGAACGTAATCGTCGAAGGCAGCCCGCCCAGCTTCTTCGCATCGTGCTTCACGGAAAACGCCGGCGTGGTCACCGTCCCGTCCCAAGCTTCCGCTGCGCCCGGCTCGGCCGTTTCGAACGCCAGTCGCAACCGGCCGTCGCTCCCCTCGGGCAATCGCAGGATCACGGTTCCGGCGACTCGCTCCTGAGGGTGGTAGTGCACGTCGGGCACGAACTGCAACGGGATCGGTTGCTGGTCTTTCCCGGCGAACGCACGAATCTCGTCCGGCGCGACCGCGCCGACCTTGCCCCAGCCGACCGCGCCGGTCAGGTCCACCCGCGCCACCACCAGCCCGTCGCCGGGCGGCTCGTCGACCAAGAGCAGCACGTCATCCGCTCGCGCAAAGCCGAGCGCGCCGAGAACCAGCAGGAAGCACCCAAGGGTTGAAATGGCGTATCGCATGAGTGTCGGTCCTCCTCGGTGGGGTTGGGAAGTCAATCAAGGGCTCTCGCAAAACCGCGAAGGCGCCAAGGAAGGAGAAAAAAGCATGCACTTGTTGGCCCCTGCGTGATCAATGGGCCGGGTCAACGACCAAGGGGGCTGTAATGCCAAAGGATCTCGCAAAGACGCAAAAACGCAAAGCAAGAGGGAGAGAATAGCGAGCACTTGTTGATTCCTGCGTGGTCGATGAACTCTGTCGAAGCCCAGGGGTTGCAACCCCTGGGCCTCGAACCCGGGTTGACCGGAAACTGACTGCACAGGACTCAACGTCCGCCAGTACTCATAGACTCACTTCCTTCCCTTTGCGTCTTCGCGTCTTTGCGAGAGCCATTCCTACCTCGTCTTCCGCGCCCCGCGTCTCGGCGCGGATCATTCTGTCGGCTTTCGGCCGATCCGCGTGAACTGCTCGGTCTGCTCTCGGATCGCCCGCTCCGTGGGAAGACGCTCCACGGAGCTTGCCCCGTAGAAGCCGTCAACGGCCGGGCAGCGCTGGAGGATGAACTGGGCGTCGTCGGGCTCGGCGATCGGGCCGCCGTGGCAGAGGAGGATCACGTCGTCGCGCACCGCCTTGGCCGCCGCGGCGATCTCGTCGATCAAGGGCACGCACCCGTCGAGCGTCATGGCCGTTTTCGCCCCGATCGCGCCCTTGGTGGTCAGGCCCATGTGGGCGACGATGACGTCCGCCCCGGCCTCAGCCATGCGCCGGGCTTCGTCCGCGTTGAACACGTAGGGCGTGGTCAGCAGATCCATCCGGTGGGCCAGGTGGATCATGTCGACCTCCCGCCCGTAGCCCATGTTCGTCTCCTCCAGGTTGGCCCGAAACGAGCCGTCGAACAGGCCGACCGTCGGGAAATTCTGCACGCCGGCAAAGCCCGTCTCCTTCACACGGACCAGGAAGCGGTCCATCAGGCGCATCGGATCGGTGCCGCACACGCCGGCCAGGACCGGTGTCTTCTTGACCACGGGCAGCACCTCGGCGGCCATCTCGATCACAATCGCGTTGGCGTCGCCATAGGGCAAGAGCCCGGCCAGCGAGCCGTGCCCGGCCATGCGAAAGCGGCCCGAGTTGTAGATCACGATCAGGTCGATGCCGCCTGCCTCCTCGAACTTCGCGCTAATGCCCGTCCCCGCCCCGCCGCCGATAATCGGCTTGCCCTGGGCGATCTTGTCGCGGAATCGTCTAAGGATTTCAGTTCGTGACTGGGGCATGGGAATCTCCGTCTGGAAACGATGTCTGGTTGGGTTGGGGAAGGGATTTCGGAAGGACGCGAACTCGCGAAGACGGTGGAGCGATGGGGCAGGAAGGACTCTCGCAAAGGCGCAAAGACGCAAAGAAAGAAGAGGAGGAAGAAGAACTTGGACGATGGTGTCGGTGCCGATCACTCAACTTCATTTCCTTACCTTTGCGCCTTGGCGTCTTTGCGAGAGTCATTCTTTCCCGATTCTGCTTTGTGTGTTGGCGGCGTTGCGAGAGCCCTCCACCCCCCCTCCCCTCCGCTATTCTTCGAGCCTGTTGACGACCCGCGTAATCCCGTCCCGGATGAGTGCTTCGGCGAAGTTGATCAAAAGGCCGAGACGTTTGTCGGTCAGGCGCAAGTAGGTCAGCAACTGCTTTTTGTGGGCCGGGTGGAGCTTTTCTACGGTCTTCACCTCCACGATCACCTTCTCCTCGACGATCAGGTCGGCCCGAAACCCTTCGTCGAACCGGATCCCGTCGCACTGGATCGGGACGGCTACCTGCCTGGCAACCTCGAATCCACGTTTTCGCAGTTCGTGCCCAAGGAGCACCTCATACACAGTCTCCAGCAGCCCCGGGCCAAGCCGCGTGTGGATCTGAAACGCCGCATCGACGACCTGTTTCGCGATCTCGTTTTCGGTTGGCATAACTCAGGGACTCTCGCAAAGACGCAAAGGGAACGAGGCGAATTCCTACGGCGTTCTGCGGTCTCACTGCACGCGCCAGTTCCATAATCAAACGTGCAATAACCGACTAAACTCTCCTTGGTAATAGCTGATGGTAAGAAACTATGTCTTCTCTCTTTTCTTCCTTCCTTTGCGTCTTCGCGCCTTTGCGAGAGCCCTTCCTCCCCCTCGACGCGCCACTCACTCCGACCCCATGCTTTTCAGCAAGACTTCCGCGCACCGCCGCGCGAACTTCGGATCGTTGACGTTCGCGTCCATCTCGACGACCGGGATATCCGGGCGCAGGTTGCCCTTGAGCGCGTCGAACAACGCCCGGTTCGCCTCGGGCCACCAGAACGGCCTCTCGGGCGCGTCGATCATACTCACGCCGCCGAGCGGGATCAGCACGGTCACGGGGCCCGTGCTCAGGTTCAGCTTCTCGGCGAGGATCTCGCCCAGGCGCCGGCACTCGTCCGGCGTGGTCCGCATCAGGGTGATGTTCGGGTTGTGCTGGTAGAACCTGCGGCGCTGGAACTCGCGGGGCACGGTCTTGGGGGCCCAGAAGTTGACCATGTCGAGACACGCCGGGGTGACGATCGCCGGCACGCCGCGTCGGGCGGCCGCTTCCAGGCGATTGGGCCCCGCGGCCAGGACGCCGCCGATCAGCTCGTCGGCCCATTCGGTCGTGGTGACGTCCAGAACGCCCGCGATCAAGCCCGCCTCGATCAGGCTCTCCATGGTGCGGCCGCCCGTGCCGGTGGCGTGGAACACGAGCACCTCGTACCCGGCCTCCTCCAGGATCGCCTTGGCGGCTTCGACGCAGGGGGTCGTGTTCCCGAACATCGAGGCGGCCACCAGCGGCTTGTCCTCGCCGGGCGGTACGTCGGTCTCGATCATCCCGCAGACGGCCCCGGCCGCCTTGGCGAAGACCTCGCGGCTGATGCGGTTCACGCCGGCCACGTCGACGATGCTGGGCACCATGACGATATCCTTCACGCCGACGTAGCCCGACATGTCGGTGCCGGCGACCGTGGAGACCATCACCTTGGGCACGCCCAGCGGCAGCGCCCGCATCGCCCCGCAGGCGACCGACGTCCCGCCGCCCCCGCCCAGGGCCATGATCCCGTCGAACCGGCCTTCGGCAAACAGCTTGGGCACAAGCCGCTCCGCGCCCCGGGCCATGGCCGCCACGGCCTCGCCCCGGTCTTTCTTCGCGACCAACTCCTCAAGCTCCACCCCCGCCGCCTCGGCCACCTGGCGCCGCGAAACGTCCGGCTCCACGAGCGGCGTCCCCAGCACGCCCACGTCGATCAAGAGCGTCTTGTGCCCCCGCGCCTCGATGCACGCCTTCACGAACGCATACTCGGCGCCCTTGGTATCCAAGGCCCCCAGCAAGGCAACCGTCTTGGCCATGGCCCGTCCCCCTCGCAACGCATCCTTTCGAGATCGGCTCCGCCCTTTGACGCACTGCCCCCTACGACGCCCATGTTATACTGACGCGAGCAGGGCAATGCCAGCCGCGGCGTGCGATCAGGGCGATCTTCCGAGGGCTATCGCGAAGGCGCGAAGCAGCGTGGGAACGGCGGGGGGGAAGGGCGCTCGCCAAGGCGCGAAGGCGCAAAGGGGAGATGATTGACCTGTGTGGAGCATCGAACGCGCTCGAAGCCCAGGGGTTGCAACCCCTGGGCTTGGGGCGAGATTGACGTTCCACTGCCAGTAACCGGATCAATCGAAGTGCATAAGAAACCAAGACGCGTGCCGCATCGACAGCCTTTTATCCCTCACTTTGCGCCTTGGCGTCTTGGCGAAAGCCCCCCAACCGTTTCGTTCCACGCCCTCGCCCGGCACACTCACCGAAGCATCACCAGCCGGTAGCGGCGCAGGCCGCCGTCGGCGTCGGGGACGCGGTAGTCGACGAGGGGGAGGAGGGCGTCGGACGCGGCGGCCCATTGGGCTTCGGCGAGCCGGGCGAGGGTGGGGTCGTATTGGGCGCCGTGGTCGGTGAGGTTCTCCGCGAGCAGCAGGTGGGTGAACCCGGCGCGGCGCAGGGTGCGGCTGAGGTCGGCCGGGTCGGTGATGGTGCGGTCGTACCCGGTGTGGCGACGATAGACGTTCTCCCGCGTCACTCGGCACTGGAAACGGAACGCCCGATAGTCCTGGCTGAGCAGATGGGCATCGGCGCCGAACCACTGGTTCATCACGCCGGCCGCCGGCCAGGTGGGCTCGTGCCGAAGGAGATAGTCGTCGCGGCTTTCGAGCCCCAACGCCACGGGCAATTGCCCCCGAGCCCGGGCGAGCGGAATGAGGGCATACGCACCCATGGCCGCGGCGAACGACGCGCCGGCGAGCCAGCGGGGGAGCGCGGGGAAGCGTCGCATCTCGACCCACACCCACACGGCCACCACGGCCGCGAGCGGTACGGCCGGCAGCAGGAACCGCACGTTTTGGCGCAGCACGTACCAGAGCACGCAGTAGGCGAAGCCCACGCCGGCCAACACGCCCAGGCCGCGGAGCCGCCGGGAGATGAGCACGCCCGGTATGGCCGCCAGCCAGATGACGCCGAGCTGATGCCCGCGCCCGCCGAACCGCTCGGGCTGCATGGTCACGTGCCACGGGGCGGAGAGGGCGCCGGCGAAACTTCGGCCCAGCGGGGATTTGCTCTCGGGCAGCGTCTCGTGCGCTTCGGTCGCGCCGGGGTCGCTCCCGAAGACTTCGCTGAGGAACGGGTAGACCGGGTTGCCGCGATGCCAGGCGGCCCGCACGTACCACGGCCCGGCGACGCTCGCTGCCACCACGGCCACGGTCGCAACGCCTTCGAGCAAGACCCTGCGCCGGTGCGGGTGGCGGCAGAAGGCCCACGCGGAGGCAATCGCCAGGGCGGCGACGAACAGCATGGCCAGGTACTTCGTACCCAGGGCCCCGCCGCCGGCCAGCCCCGCCAGGAGGAACCAGCGGCGGCTCTCGCCCGCGACCACGACGCGCCACCAGGCGGCCACGGCGGCCGTGGTGAGCAGGGCCAGGGCGACGTCGTTCAAGGGGGCGGTCATCTGGTTGTTCACCCCGGGGACCAAAACGACCAGCCCGCCGGCGATCCAGGCCCAGGGGCGCCCGACCACCGGCGTGGCCAGCACGACGGTCGCCAGCCCCAGCAGCACGCCGAGCCCCCAGTGCACCAACTGGGCGGTCACGCCGCCGTCGAGCGCAAGCCCCCACAGGTACCACATCTCGGTCAGAAGCGGATACGTCGAGTTCTCGCTGTAGGGCAGATACCGGATGGCGTGATCGGCGAGGAACGTCTTCGGCAGCTCGAGGTGATAGCAGATCGCGTCGCCGGCCGTGGGCGGGGCCAGCGCCGACACGAGCGAGCCCAGACACGCCAGGCCGGCCAGCAGCCGGACCGCGAGGCTGAGCCACGTGGGCGGGGAGGCCCAGGGGGGGCGGGCGGATTCGTCGGGCCGGTTGGACGGACGCAGCCCCGGGCTGCCCGAGCGTTCCAATACCAACGCTTCGGCGGAGGCGTTGCGTTTGCCGGATTCGGTGAGAATTTGCCCTGTCGCCCCGAAGCACGCCGCCAGCGAGACGATTCCGATCAACGGCGCGTAGAGGAGCCCGACCAACCCCAGCGCGGCCAGAACCGTTCCGGCCACGACCAGCCCCGTGACCAGGCTCCAAACGGCCGTCGAAAGCCCGTCCTCCTGCCCGACGCCCAGCGCGCGGACGATCGGCCGGCCCAGCCCGTACGAGGCGAGTGCGATGGTGACGAGCGACAGAAGGGAGAAGAGTTGGGCGAACATGAGGGACGGGGGATGAGTGTTGAGGGATGAGGGATGAGTGTTGAGGGATGAGGGTTGAGGGTTGAGGGTTGAGGGTTGAGGGTTGAGGGTTGAGGGTTAAGGGTTGAGGGTTGAGCGGTGAATAACGAATGGGTGGTAAGTAAGATGGTGGTTACATTGCAGCATTGCTCGTTTGACGTTACCCAAGGAAGCCGAGCATCGTGGCGAAGTAGACCGTGGTGACGATCACGACCCAGGCGGTGAAAAGCCAAGCCCGCCATGCGGGGATCGGCGGCCCGTTCTCCGCGGGCGTGTGGCGCTGCTGAAAGAACGTCCAGGCGACCAGCCGGCGTGCCAGGCGCAGGCGCTGACGCGTCTGGGCCGTCTGGGTGTCCATCTGTTCGAGCGGAGCGATCATCGTCGGGCTCCTTTCCCGCGGCGTGCTTGCCGGCGCAATTCAAGGTCTCTCGCCAAGACGCCAAGACGCAAAGGAATGAAAATGGACTGGTGGTCTGTCCGAATTGAGTTCACGGGTGCCACGGTTGGCTTGTCCAACCGTGTTTCGGCACTGCTGGGCAAGCCAGCAGTGGCACCCGACCTGTCAACCGGACACTGACGCAGCAGTAGCTCCATGCCATGATCTCGATATCTCAACCGCAATGGTTTGCCCACACTCTGAGTTATCCCACTCTCTCTTCTTTCCTTTGCGCCTTTGCGTCTTCGCGAGAGCCCCCTTCCGCCCGGTCTTCCCTCCGCCCCGCGTCGACCAGGAAGCGTTCGATTGCCTCAGCAACCTCCCCAGGACCGAGCCCTCTCATGCAAGGGTGTTCGAGCCAAGGGCAACTCCGGCGATGGCACGGCGAGCACTCGACCGCGCGCCGGACGACGCGGACGTGCCCGCCCCAAGGTTGCCACTGCCGTGGGCGGTTCGTGCCGCTGAACAGGACCACCGTGGGCGTCCCGGCCGCGGCCGCCAGGTGGGCCGGCCCCGAGTCGGCCCCCGCAAAAAGGTCGGCCTGCTCCAGCAGGGCCGCCAGCTCCAGCACGCTCAACCGCCCGGTCCAGTCGACCACGCCAGGGCGCGATCGCGGGCCCCGGATCGCTTGGGCGATGGTGCGGTCGCCCGCATCGCCGACCAACACCACGCGAGCCCCCAGCCGACGAGTGAGCCGGCCGACCAGCGCCCGCCAGTGCTCGACCGGCCAACGCTTGGCCGGCGTGCCGGCGCCGACGTGCAACACGATCCGAGGTCCATCCGAGCCGTGCCCGTCTGCCACGTCCGCCAACCACTCCGCCACGCGTCGTCGGGCGTTGTCGGGCGCGCGGAACACGGGCCGCGGGCGCTCGTCGGCTTGCCCCGATTCAATCCCCAACTCGGCCAACAGCGCCAGCCGCGACTCGACTTCCGGGCGGTCGGCGACGAAGCGGGGCACGTGGGTCAAGAGGAACCCGCCGCCGCCCGAGTCCCAACCCAAGCGCCAGCGCGCGCCGCTCAGCCAGAGGATCACCGCGTGGGGGAACTCGCCGCGGACGTCCATCCCCAAATCGACGTGCCTCCGCCGCAGCCAAAGGCCCCACCAGAGGGTCGACGCGATCCATGCGGCTCGCCCCTTGCGCGCGAAGCGGCTTGTGCGGCAGACGTGAACGCGATCCACCTCCGGGATTGCCTCGAAGACCTGCCGGTTCCACGGGCCGGCCAGCACTTCGATCGAGGCACACGGATACCGCTTTCGCAGCTCCGGGAACATGACCGTGGAGATCACCGCGTCGCCCAGGTGGTCGAGCTGGATCACGAGAATCGTCCGCGGATCATGCACGTTTTCCCCCAATGCCCCCGATCGGCCCATCACCGCTCGTGCGAAGAGCGCCTTCACCGCCCGGGCGGCGAACAGCGCGACCGACCCGAGGAGATCGACCACGGAGAAGACGACCCGCCACCGCAAGCGCACGTAGCGATAGCGGCCCAGCGGGCGTCGCCGCAGCCGGCTTCTGTCTTCGCGTTTTGTGGGTCGGGGGGCGAACACGTCAGAACACCTTCTCGTAACCCTCCCGCGTTGCCCGAGCCGCCGCCGTCCAGGAAAAATGGTCTCGCACGTGCCTGGCCAGTGCGGGGCTCCGCCCGCGACGAACCGCGGCAAGCACCGCCCGGCGGATACCGGCCGGATCGTTCGGCTTCACGTAAGCGGCCATCGTGCCGAAGTATTCCCGGGCGCACCCACCCTCGGGCAGCACCAGGGGCACGCCCGACGTGCCCGCCTCCAGGGCTACCAGGCCGGGCGTCTCGAACCAGCTCACCAACGCCAGGCAGCCGCACGCGGCGTAGGCGCTGGGCAGCAAAGGATCGTCGTGGTCCAGACGCCCCAGGAACCTGACGTGCCCATCGGCGGCCCGGCGACACCGGTCGGCGTACCACTCGTAGCCGGGGACCACGTCGCCGAGGACGACCACGGGAACGTCGCTGCCGCGCATCGCCCGAACCAGCCCGAGCTGATTCTTGCGGGGCTCGATCCTTCCCGCACAGAGCACGAAGCCGCGGGCCCCGACCCGCCGAGCGAACGGCTCCGGATCGGCCCGGGCGAATCGCTCGTCCGCCCCGTTGGGCACCACGTGGATCCGCTCGGCCGGCACGCCGAAGTAGCGGACCAACTGCTCGGCTTCCGCCTGGGAGTTGGGCATCAACAGATCGACCGCGTGGTAGAGCCGCCGCCGCCACGAGGGTAGGCGCGGACAGGCGGTCCGGGCCAGGAATCGGGCGCAGGCACCCAATCGCTTCCCAAGCGGCCGCGGCTCGCGCCAGTAGCCGGCCAGGTCGAACCAGGCGATCGTCGACAGCACCACCGGCACGCCCTGCCGATGCGCCGCCTCGACCACCGGCAGGTGCTCCGGCAGACTGCCGAACAGGTGCAGGCAGCCGGCCCCGGCGAGCCGCTGCTCCCACGGGCGCCACCGTCGGGCATCCACCCCCACCGACGGCAACGCCCGCCCCAGCGCCGTCATCTGCACCTCGCCGCCGCCGGGGCAGTCCAGGGCGGTGAGCTTCCCGGCCAACAGGACGGTCGGAGTGTGCGATTCTATGCGGCGCGACGCACCAGCGTTTGGGGATGAGCTGCGAATCGATCGGAGATCGGGTGCGAAGCCGCAAGCGGCCGCGCGCGGGGGGGACTTTTCGCCTTCGGGCTTCACGGTCAGTCCCCCCGGAGTCGTCGCAGGGTGCGTTTCGTCCAGTTTCGCCAGCCGCTGGCGGAGATCTCCTCGATCGGCGTCACCCGTTCCCAGTCGATCAGTCGCCGAATCCGGCCGCGCAAGCCTTGGGGCCGATCGACCCGCACGGGCCGCACCGAAGGAGGCTCGCCTCGCGTCTGGTACACCAGCGCCGAGGGCGAAAACCGAATCACGTGACCGGCAAGCGGCATCAGGGCAACGTGCTGGGCCCGACAGAACTCGACGGCCAGGCGATAGCCCGGCGCCGTGCGGCCGGCGACCAGCACGTACTGCCCCTCGTGGCGCGTGACGGTCAGGCGCACCCGGGCGCGGGCCCGCCACCAGCGGTTCATCTCGGAAAGCGTCGTCTTCCAGAGGACGCCCGAGCCCGACGCCGCCTCGAACACCCGCCGCAGCACCCGCGGATGCCGCCCCAGGCGACCCGTGGGATGTCCGTACAGGAACACCGGCTCGCCGCTGTGGTATCGGGATCGAATCGTCTCGTCGAAGTAGTCGATCGCCCGATCGACGGCCGCGTCGACCAGGGCATCGGCCGGCTGTGACGACCGCTCGCACTCCCGCCTGGCCGCATCGAGGAAAAGCCCTAAGCATACCGGGTGGACCGGGATCTGGAGCAGGTTGCCGGGCGCGACGAACAGGGGCAGCTCGTCGTAGACCAGGCCGAACTCCGAGCTGTGCGAGATTCCCAGGGTCTCCAGGGCCAGGAGCAGTCGGCGATGGAACCGGCCGTGAGGGGCGGCGAAGCCTGAAGGCTCGATCCCGGCCGCCTGAAGCACCTCGATCCCCCGGCCGACGTTCGTCAGGTTCTCCTCGGCCGTGCGGTAGGTGTGGTGCCGGTAGCCGTGCGAGCCGACGTCGAGCCCTTGGAGCCGGGCCAACGCGTCGGGGGCTCGTTCGTACGCCGCCCCGCTGACGAAGTGGCTGGTGGCCCCTTCATGGCCGGCGATCGCAGCCAGCGTGGCGTTGAAGTCAGCCGGATCATACTCGTCGTAGTCGATCCGGAAGCCGAGCGCGCTTCGATACGGAAACGGAAAGGCGGACACCCGAAGCCAGATCCCCCCGGCCTTCTCGATACGCTCGCGGAGCTTCTCGAGCACGCGCCGACGCACCGCCCGCTTGTCGACCCGGGCGATCTCTTCGGCGAGCGTCAGTCCGCCGATCTTCCAGGCCGATCGGGCCGAACGCTCGTCGACCAGCGCCTCGAAGGGGTCTTCACGGAAGCCCTGACGCAGCCGGCTCACGTCGATCCCGATCTGCCCGGCGGCCGGCGGCTCGCGCATGGCCCGGCGCGAATCGAACAGCAGAAAGCGCCCGGCCGGCGGCCCGGCACGCCGCTCGGCGGTCGGAATCCCCTCCTGCGCAAGGGCCTGCCGAAGTCCCAGCGGGACGTCGTCCAGAATCAGCGGTAACAGGGGAAGTCGCTCGTTGGCCATCGTCGGGTAAATCGGGGTCAAACGGAAGTCGTTTTCGTCGGGAAGGCCGCTCGCCAAGGCGCCAAGACGCAAAGGAAAGCGGACAAAGGGTAACAACTCAGCCGAATTAGGTGGCTCCGTGTGTAATGAGGGAAAAGGGGAAAATGGAAAAGGCAGATTGACATCATTCTGGCCTGCTCCAACGCTGAGATTTCTCCTTGCTTTTCTCCCCCTCTTCCCATTTTTCCCCTTCTCATTCCTTCAACTCATCTTAATCCCTCTTCCTTTGCGTCTTGGCGAGAGAGTCTCTGAAGACAAAGCCGACGTGAAGTTGGGGGTTAAAAATCAATCGAGAGCGATTACTTCCAGATTCCCCGGAAGCAGCGCGCTCGTCCGCTTGCCAGAAGCGACGGTGGCGGTCGGCCACCACCCACTCCGAGAGCCCGCTCAACAGGCAGAACGCCCAGCCCTCCGGCCCATCGAGGAAGCCGCGCTTCCATACGAGTCGCCGGAAGACCTCGCGGACCGGCCCGATCCACGCGTCACCGCGCCGGGGCGCGCGCCTTGCGACCACCCGGGCGTGCGCCTCGAGCATCGTGTAGCGGTGCATCTTGGCCAGAAACGTGTGCAGGTCGGGGAGCGTCTCGTGCTCGAGCCGGGCCCGGAGCCGGCCCACGCTCCCGCCAACACGGAGCCGCTCGTGCACGTCGCCCGTCCAACGTGCCCGGTCGCGCCGAGCCAGACGCACCGGGCAGTCGTCCTGCGTACCCGATGCGCGAAACGTGCGCCCGAAGATCGAGCTGCGGATCGGAATCCGGAACCCCGCGTGCCCGCTCGACCCGACTTGCCGCCGGATTTCGGCCGCCAACCGCGGCGTGGGTCGCTCGTCGGCGTCGATCGAGAGGACCCAATCGCCACCGGCCAACGCGAGGGCATGGTTCCGCTGTCGGGCGAACGTGTCGAACCGGCGCACGGACACCCGGGCGCCGTGCGACCGGGCGACCTGCGCCGTCCCGTCAACCGAGCCGCCGTCGACGACCACGATTTCGTCGACCCAAGCCAGCCGCGGCAGAAGCTCCGCCAGGTTCCGCGCTTCGTCCTGGGCGATGATCGCCGCGGTGATCGTCGGCCGGTCGCTCATCCGCGTCCTCCCAATCGTCGAGCGACCAGCCCGTACCGCACGATCCACCGCACGTTGAAGTAGCAGGCCACGATCGCCAGCTCCGCGGAAAGCCAACCCGTCACAAGCGCCGCGGCCAGCAGGTGGACGCGCACGTCGGCGTTGCCGGGCAGGTGGTAGGCGGCGCGAACGACGCGGGCCGTGCCCGAAGCCGGAGCAGGCTCAACGGCTTCTTCGGAGCGGCCTGCCGACGATGACTGCTCGCGCATCTTGTGCTCCGTCGCCATGCCGTGCACAAACAGGTACTTGCCTGCCAGAAAAGCCCCCAGCAGGATCCACGGCAGGTGGGAAGCCGTCTGCCACGCGGCCGCGGCGGCCACGGCGGCGTGCAGGCCCACGTCCAACAGCTCGTCCACGTTGGCGTCGAGCCACGCGCCCCAGGCGGAGACGGTATTCTGCCGTCGCGCGAGCGGACCGTCGGCCCGGTCGAAGAGCCAGGCGACCAGCACCAGGAGCGCCGCGACGGGCGCATGACGCGGCGCCCCGACGAGCAACGCCGCGGCGATCGCCCCCACGGCCAGGCCGCCGAGGGTGAGATGGACCGGACGCACGCGGGTCGGCGTCAAGACCGCAGCCAACCAATCCGCCGCCGGACAGACGTACCACCGCGAGATCGGATGCCGGCGAGCACGCCGCCGTGCGTCCGCCGCGACCGCCGTGGCGCCATGCGACCGGTCGGCTTCCGCCGTCGGCTCACGCGTGGACGCATTGTTTGCGGTGGTGCTCACAGCGAAACCTCGACGGGGGTCGAATGCGCTCGCGCGTGTTGTGGTTCCCTTGGCGGGGAAGACGAACCTTGTCGCGGGAATTCTCCCGCCACGCCTCCTGCCGTTTCTTCCGCGAGGAGCCGACTCGGAGCAAACCGCCGGAAGAAGTCCCGCTCGTGACGAAGCGTCCCTCGCGCCCGAAACGGACTCGACCGCAACGCATGCCATCGGGCCAGCGCGGCGAAAAGCGCACGAGTGAACGCCCAACGTCGTGCCGGCGGAGCCCCGGGAGCACGAGCCAGGTCCAACACCAGGCGCAGAGACAGGCCGACAAGCTGACGCGCCCAATGCGCCGGGTGCCGAAGGTTCTTCCACTGAAACAGGAGCGTGTTCCGAAGCGCCAACTGCTCGCAGCCCGACTCGCCGAATACACGGCCGAACGTGGCCGCGCCCCGGTGATAGGCGACCGCCTCGGGCACGTACCGGGCGTGATAGCCGGCCAGGTAGCCGCGGAAGGCGAAGTCGAGGTCCTCCAATCGCCCGGGCAGGAAGAGCGGATCGAACCCGCCCAACGCGGCGAACTTCTCGCAGTCGACGGCCAGGGCCGCGCCGGCGGACGCCGTCAGCCCCGGACGGTGAATCGCCGCCTTGCAGCCCGGGAAGAGCGCGGTCGCCTGGACCAGCCCCCATCGCCAGCGAACGGCCGTCTTGAAGCCCTCGTAGGTCGCGCCGTCGAAGAGCCAGCACAACGGGGCGGTCATGAAGCACGGCGAGCGACCGGCGGTCCGGCGTTCCAAAAGCGGCTCGACCAGCGGGTCGACGCACCCGCGGTCCAGCTTGATGTCGTTGTTCAGCAGGATGGCGACCGGGCCTTCCAGCCCCGGAACCACGTCGTTGAACGACGAAAGCCCGCGATTTGGCCGGCGGATGACTTCGACCTGGAGAAACCGGCTCGCCAGCCAGGCGACCGAGTCGTCGCCGGAGTCGTTGTCGATCACCGCCACGCGGCACGCGTGGCGCGACGCACGAGCAGCGTCGACCACCGACGGGAGACATTCCGCCAGCAGACGGCGTCCGTTGTAGTTGAGCACCAGAAGGTGTACGAGCATGGCGAGGCGGGGTGCTTCCCTGCGGGCCTCGGGATTCCCTATCACAAACCGAACACCATAGGGTCGGGGGGCGTTCGGGGTCAAGGCGACTGTGGGGGATTCGCTGTCAAATCTTTTGCAGAACCCCTAGGTTTCCCTTCTTCCGGAGATTGACGCGACTCGTGCGGCTCGACGATCCACCAGCCGTGGGCGAAGACCAGCTCGCAGTCGGGCGGCACCCGATACCAGGCGGCAAACTCCGCCTCGGCGGCCTGCCGGCGTTGCGAGCGCCAAAGCGTCCAGCCGGCGGTCATCGCGGCCAGCGGGGCCATCACGATCAGGTAGGCCCGGCCGGCGCAGAGTCCCGCGTCGCCGAGGAGCAGTTGCCCGATCGCCAGCGCCGAGAGCCCGTTCATGATCACGTGCGTCTCGCAAGCCTTGCGTGCGGTCCAGGCGATCAGTCGCAGGGGCGTGCGGGGCACGGGCGGCTGCGGGGCCGGGCGCGCCCCTCCGCCCCCCTCGACGAGGAGCCGGCCGCGCACGCGCTTCAGGCGACGGACGAACGCCTTGTACCGGGCGTCGTGTTGGAGCGCGATCAACAGGAGCGATACCCCCCACACCAGCCCGGCGAGGAGCCAAAGCGGCTCGGCGCCGGCGGCAAACAGGCCGAAGCCCACGCCCAGCGGCAGGAGCAGGTTGACCGTGTGGTGCATCAGGTAATCGAGCTGGACGCCGTCGAGCGAGGCGGTGCCCCGGAGCCGGGCGAGCTGGCCGTCGACGTGGTCCAGCAGGTACCACGCCTGGAGCAAACCGGCACCGACCAGCCAGCCCCCAACCGTCCCCCCGCCGAACGCCGCCGCCGCGCCCACCCCGCAACCCCAGGCAGCGAGCGTCGCGGCGTTGGCTGTAACCCCCCACGGGGCGATCACCCGCGTGATCCGCAGGGCCACGGGCCGGCTGATCCGCCGGGCCATCCAGTTGCCCACTCGACGGTGATCCGGCTTCTGGCATCGGCGGTCGAGTTCGGAGAGGGGGGGGAGTTCCATGTCGGGACGTTCCGTCTGTCTGCGGAGGGCGCCGGGTGGCGCGGGCGAAGCCGCAAGCGGCTGTTTGAATTGTCAGATCATCTCATAAGCTCGCTTCTAGACCTTCGCGGAATCGCGGATCGCTTCGGCCCAGCGGCCGTGATGCCATCCGACCCAGACGGTCAGGCACCAGACGACGGCCACCGTGGCGGCCTTCGCCAGCGTCGTGACGAGGTCGGCTTCGATCCCGGGGTGCAGCCGCTCCAGGACAACCGCCAGGATCACCGTCGGGGCAAGCATCAGCCCCACCATGACCAGGTAGCGCCGCCGGTGGGCCCCATCGAGTTCGGGCCAAAGGGAAATCGACACGACGAGCCCCCAGTAGGCCACGTAGGCAATCGCGGTCGCCGCCGCAACGCCGACCAGCCCGTGGCCGCCGCGAAGCGCCAGGTGGTTTCCCACGGCCGCCAGCGCCGTCGCCGTCACCACGGCCGCCAGCGCCCGATTCTGGTGATTCACGGCCACGAGATACTGGGAAGCCGGGAGCGTCGCGCACAGGGCCACCACGCCCGGCACCAGCCACACCAGCGGAGCGAGGCCGGCCTGGTAGTCGGGCAACAGCCGCGCCAGAAGCGGCGGGGCGACGACGATCGCCAGCGCCGCCGGCAGGGCCATCGCCGCCGCGCAGAGCTCGGTCGCCCGGGCCGCAAGCCGGGCCACCTCGCCGCGGTCGCCCGAGCGACCGTACGTCTCGCCGTACCGCGGGCCCATCACGATGGCGAGCATGTTGCCCAGCCCGTAGAGTTGGACGGTGACCATCAGGGTTGCGGAATAGCAGCCGAGCTGATACTCGCGATCGCTCAGGTAGCCGAGGATCATCAGCTTGTCGAGCGAGCGGAAGAGCGACGAGACGGTGCCCGCCAGGAGGATCGGGCCGCCGATGGCCACGAGCCGCCGGATTTCGCCCTGGTCCCATGCCCAGGCCAAGGTGACGGCCCGGCGTCGCCAGACAAACGCCAATCCGGCCAGGAGCACGGTCAGCGTTCCAACGTAAAGACCCCAGAGTCCCCATTGCCAGGTGGCCAGCCCGCAGGCGGCGAGCGTGAGCCCGGCCTCGAGGATGGACAACTGCGAGGTGGTTTTGAAGTTCTGCCGGGCGCGGAGGATGGTCACGTGGAAGGTGACGTAGCGGCTCAGCACGGCCAGCAAGCCGGCGACGGCCAGCCCCGCGCCCCAGGCCCCGGCCCACACGCCCCCGCCCGAGAGACCGATCCACGCGCCCGCCCCCACGAGCACGGCGGCGTAGACCAGGCTGGTTAGAGTGTTCACGGTGAACGCCAGGTCGAGCCCGCGCTTGGCTCGCGACGTGTCGCCCCTGCCCAGCGCGATCGTGAAATCTCGCGTGGCCCCTTTGCTGATGCCCAGGTTGGCGTAGTTGGCGTAGCTGAGCAACAGCTTGAGGGTCTGCCAGATTCCCATCTGGGCGGGGTCCAGGAGCATGCGCAACAGCAGGCTCGTCGCGGCTCCGAGCACGTGGCAGACGGTCGTGGCCCCGCCCACCACGCCGCAGTCGGCCAGCACGCGCCGCCAGCCCGTGACGGGAGCGGGGGCCGCCGGGGCCGGCGCGCATACGCCGCCGGTAGCCGGCCCCGTGGTCAGGGCGGATGCGGCCTGCGCCTGCGGGGTCAGGGTCTCTACACTTGCTGCCACTTCGGGTTTATCCTCGTTCCGGCTACCCGGAAGCGGATAGGGTATCCACGGGAATGGCTGACTTCGGCTGGGACGTCTCCTGCACCGGGGTTTCCGCCTTGGCCGCGAGGCTGCCTTCCCGGGCAGGCTGCCGTGCCGCCAGAATCGCTTGGGCGATCGTCGAAGCGGCCGACCTGCCGAGGTCGGCGAACACGTTGGGATTGGGAGCTGACTTCGAGGGGCGGCCGGTGTGGGCGTGGGTCTCGCTGCGCTCGACCCACCCTGCCGTCTCCCGGCGCGTGTCCAAGGCATGGTGCAGCAACCCGTGGAGATCTTCGACAGTGCGAGCGCTGCCGAGCAGTCCCCACTCGTCGTGCGGGAGGAGGTCGCCCGAGCCTCGCGGCAGGAGTTGGATGACCGGCACGCCGGCCAACGCGGCGTCGATCCCGGCGCTGGAGAAGCAGCTCAGCACGCAGTCGACCTCGTCGAACCACGGCTCGACCGGCCCGGCGGTCACCACGCGACGGCGAACCGCGGGAAACTCCGACAAGACGGCATGCGTGATCGGGTCGTCGGGTGCCCGGGGGTGCAGCTTCACGATCAGCTCCGCGCCCGGGATCGCCGACACGCCGGCCAGCGCCGTGCGGAGCATCTCGGCGTAGGTGCGACCGGTCAGGTGCAGGGCGACCGCGTCGGGCCGATCGTCGCGCGGTGGGGTCGTAGCCAGAAGGAGGATTCGGGTCCGCGCGTTCTGGGGGCTCGCTGCGCTCGACCCCAGCCACCCGGCATGATCCAGCCACCTGACTTGCGACAGCCCGTCGTCCAATCGCTGGTGCCGCGCCGAGCCGACCACGTCGATCCGCTCGGCCGGCACGCCCCACCGGGTCAACTGTGCCCGGGACGATCGCCCCCATACGAGGCTCCGATCCGCGGCCAGCGGGGCGAACCCGAACCGGCAGACGGGGGCCCCGTGCTGCACGACCAACGAGGCGGCCCCGTGTCGCCGGGCCAGCGCGACGGCGGCCCGGGCCAGCGGGGTGGCGTCGTCGGTGAGGACCACGGCGTGCGGGCGCACCCGCCGGAAATGCTCGTCGATCCGCGAGACGATTTTCGTCTGGCGCGGCCCGTGCGTGCTCAGCCGGTCGGCCAGCCACTGGCTCGCCGGCTCGGCCAAATTCACCCCACGGCATTCCAGCTTCTCGGGAACGGCGGCGAGGAGCCGATTCGTGCGGGCGTCGCTCGATTCGCACACTAGTTGTCCCGCCCCCCGAGGCCGCCAGCGTGCCCACGACCGAATCGCAAACCGATCGTAGAGCCACCAGACGCGCGAGCCCCGCCCGAGCAGCTCGCGGCAGACGGGATCGAGGAAGCTCGGATTGCCGCAGAGCACGACCCGGCGCCGCGATCCCGAGGCGGAGGACGGCGGGTCGAGGAGCCGGCAGAGCCGTGCCAGTCCCCGTCGCCACCGGCCGTTGGGAGGAAACGTTTGAGTGCCGCGCTCGGCCCGGTCGATCCACTCGACGCGACACGACGCGCCGGCCAGCCGGCAAAGTTCCGTCATACACGAGGCATAGTCCTCGTCGCGCCGCCGCGCGGCAACGAGCCGGACGCGATCGCCCGATTCGAGCGGCCGAATCTCGGTGAAGTAGGCCACCAGCCGGATCAGCTTCGCCAGATAGTAGCGCAGGGCGAGGGCGTTGAGCCAGGCGGGGTTGATCGGAGGGAAATCGGGGTCGCCGGCGTCGGGCAAAAACATCGGAGCGCCCGCCTGCTCGGCCAGCCGGGAGGCCGCCCGGTCGATCCACAGGAATCGGGCGTCGATCCGGTCATCGAGCGACTGGCGGGAATCGGGCGACGCGCCGCCCGGCCACGACCCCTCGAAGAGCACGGCCGGCCCGTCGAGAGCCGGCACGCGGTCGACCAGCTCGTGCCGTGCCAACAGGAGCAACCGGTGGGTGGTGGCGTCGTCGCGCATGTCATCTCAGCCGCGGCCGGGTTGCGAGACGGAAGGGCCAACCAGCGGGAAGAGCTCTTCGAATCGCGTGATGAACACGTCGGCTTTCGCGTCGGCGTCGTAGTTGAAGGCAATGGTCGGCATGCCCACGCCGGCCGCCCCCGCCAACTCCTCGCTATCGTGGCCCACAAAGGCGACCCGATTGGGCGCAAGCTCCATGGCCCGGAGCGCCGTGCGGTAGCAGACCGGATCGGGCTTGATCCGCTCCAGGTCGAGCGAAGAGACCACCGCGCGGAACATGCCCCGCAGGCCGAGCTGCTCGAGTCGTTCGCCGAGCACGGCGGCCGGGTATTCCGAATCGCTGAGCACGCCCATCGTCACACCCGCCGCGTGCAGCTTGGCGAGCGTCGGTTTGACGCCGGGCAACAGACGAGCGTCCCGCTCCCACGCGCTGCGGCGTGTCTGGCAGGCCGCCTCGACCTCGTCGATCTGTCCCGGCGACAGCCCCACCGACAGCAGAAACGCCTGGAACGCCTCGCAGAACTCGCGGCGGCCGCGGAAGACGTCGTCCAGGAAGTCGTGATCCCAGATGTGGAAGAAGCTGCGATAGCTGGTGTGCACGCCGAGCTGGGAGAGCACGCGGAGCAGCCAGCGGCGCCAGAGGGTGGCGTCGTACAAAACGTCGCCCATGTCGAACAGCAACCCCGCGACCGGCCCGGGAAGCGTGCCCGAAGGGCATGGCCGGCCCAGGGAAACGTCGTCCACGCGCGTCGCCGCCGGCGATTGACTCACGCCCATCGGCTTTCGATTCCTTTCGACTGGCCGGCCGGTCCGCTCAGCCCTTGGCATGGACACGGTTCAGCGCCGCCATCCTCTTGCGCAAGTGGGGCTGGTGGACCAGCAGGTCGGCAATCCGTTGCCAATCCAGGTCGTCGGGCCCAAGGGCTTCGAAGATGGCCAGGGCGTGTTCCCAGTCCTCTTCAATGTCCACCGTCAAACGCACGTCGTCCCGGTCGATCCGCTCCGGCGCGGGGATCAGGCGGATCTTGAACCGCTCCGGGTGGCGGTAGAGGTATCGCGTCGCCTCCTGGCGATCCGCCGACGCTTGGGCCTTGCGCGCCGCCCGACGCAAAGCACTTGCCCGAAACCACTCGGCAAACATCCCCACGGGCGACAAGACCGCGGGGCGACCGTCCCGCGAACGGTACCCGACGTAGTCGCACTCGGGGTCGGCCTCCGCCGTGTTCACCAATCGATCGATGAGCACGGGGTCGATGAAGGGGCTGCGCGCACAGATTCGAACCGCCGCCTCCGCCGGATAGTCCTCCAACGCGGCCAGGAAGCACCGCAGCGCGTCCTCCTGGCAGCCGGCGAACAGGGGCACGTCCAAGGGGATCAGTTCGGAAAGGAAATCGTTTTCCGGCGTGCTGGAGGTGACCACGATCACGCCGTTGAGCCGCTGGCAGTCGGTGGCTCGGCGGACCACCCACTCCAGGACCGACTTGCCGCCCATCTTTCGGGCAGCTTTGGCCCTCGAGCCGGGCGATCGGTAACACGCGTCCACTATTCCCAAGGTCTTTAACATCCGGCTCACCCTCCAGTCCGTGTTGTCAGCAGTCCCTTCCGACCGGCAGCCGGACACGGCACGTAGGGCCAGTCTAACACTCCGGTTCGTGTCCAGTCAAGATGAGCGCCCCGGTCCTGCGAAGTCCGGGCCGCCCCCTCGGCCAACCACCTCC
>CAZDHR010000061.1:0-22605 GCA_964505295.1 uncultured Planctomycetaceae bacterium | reverse complement strand
GCCCGAGGCCCAGCTCGACCGGTTCATGTTCAACACGTTGATCGACTATCCCGACGAGGACGAAGAGCTGGAGATTGTCAGGCGGACCACCGCCGACGTCACCGCCGAGGTAACGCCCACGCTCGACGCGGAGCAGATCATAGCGCTTCAGCGGATCGTGCGCCGGGTGCCGGTGGCCGAGCACGTGGCTCGCTACGCGCTCGCCCTGGCCCGGCTGACGCGGCCCGGGCACGTCGACGCGCCGGAGTTCGTGCGCGAGTACGTCAACTGGGGCGCGGGTCCGCGCGCGAGCCAGTATTTGGTGTTGGGGGCGAAGGCCCGGGCGGTGCTTCACGGGCGAAACTGCGCGGCCACCGAGGACGTCGACGCGGTGGCCTATCCCGTGCTGCGGCATCGCATCCTTACCAACTTCAACGCCGAGGCCGAGGGCGTCAAGCCGGACGACGTCGTCCGCCGGATGATCGACACGGTGCGGACCTCCCTAGACGAGACCGAAGCGAGTGGAAAACTCCCCGCAGTATTTAGATCCAAGGGTCCTGGCCCGGCTTAGAGGGCTCCAGTTGCGTGCCCGGATGATCGTGGAAGGGTACGTCTCGGGCCTGCACCGGAGTCCCTACCAAGGCTTCTCGATCGAGTTTGCCGAGCACCGGGAGTACGCGCCGGGCGACGACCTGCGGTACGTCGACTGGAAGGTGTTCGGGCGGACCGACCGCGTCTACGTGAAGCAGTTCGAGGAGGAGACGAACCAGATCTGCTATCTGCTCCTGGACACCAGCGAGAGCATGCGCTACCAGAGCGCCGACGCGCCGATGTCGAAGCTGGAGTATGCCCAGTGCGCCGCGGCGGCGCTCGCCTACTTGATTCTCCACCAGCAGGACAGCGCGGGGTTGGTCACGTTCGACCGCGAGGTCCGGGCGCTGGTGCGCCCCAGCGGCAACCCCTCGCACCTGAAGCAGCTTTTGCACGTGATGCAGGAATCGGTCGCCGAGCGGAAGACCGACTCGGGGCCGATCTTCCACGACCTGGCCGAGCGGTTCAAGAAGCGCTCGCTCGTGGTGATCCTCAGCGACCTGTTCGACGACGTCGACTCGATGATGGCCGGCCTGAAGCACTTTCGCCACAAGCGGCACGACGTGATCCTCTTCCACGTGCTCGATCCGGCGGAGCTCGATTTCCGCTTCCAGAAGATCACGCTTTTTCGGGGCCTGGAGCAGTTGCCCGCTGTTGCGGTCGACCCCCGAGCCCTGAGAAAGGCCTACCTGCGGGAGCTCGATGCCTACGTGCGCCGGCTCAAGAAGGGCTGCCGCATGCACCGGATCGACTACGTCCAAATGCGGACCGATCAGTCGCTGGAGTTGGTGCTGTCGAGCTATCTGTCGTCGCGGATGACGAGGGTGCGGGGGTAACAAGTTGGTCGATACGGAGTGGTTTCGTTCAGTCCGGGTTGCGAAGCCGCAAGCGGCTTGAATCGTGCGACGAGCCGCTTGCGGCTTCGCAACCACGTTGATCATCCACGTTGATCATCCACGTTGATCATCCATCGTTCTCACGCTTCGCGCCGGAACGATGAACGATGAAGAGCAGCAAGCAGTATGACTTACGCCCCACCGCTCTTCGCCTTCGGATTCACCAGTTGGGGGATGCTGCCCTGGCTGGCGGCGGCGGCGGTGCCGATTCTGATCCACCTGTGGAGCCGGCGGCGCTATCGGGAGATGTACTGGGCGGCGATGGAGTACCTGTTGGCGGCGATCCGTCGCAGTCGCCGGCGCCTGCAAATCGAGCAGTTGCTGCTGCTCATCGTGCGGACGCTGGTGATCGCCCTGGTGGTGCTGGCCGTGGCCGAGCCGTTCTTCGAGCGGGCCGGTTTCGCCTTCACGCCCGGCGAGCGGACGCACCGGGTGCTGGTGATCGACGGTTCCTTTTCGATGGCCTACCGGCCGACCGATAAGAGCCGCTTCGATCGGGCCAAGGAGCTGGCCGCGCAGATCGTGGAGGAAAGCCCGCAGGGCGACGGGTTCACGCTGGTCGTGATGAGCGATCCGCCGCGGGTGGTGGTCGGCAATCCGGTGTTTGCGCCCCGGGATTTTCTGCCGGAGGTCGAGGGCCTCGCGCTGCCGCACACGAGCGCCGATCTGCCGGCGACCGTGGCCCGAGTCGAGCAGGTCCTCGTTCATGCTCGGCGCGAGCATCCCCGGCTGACCCGGGAAGAAGTCTACTTCCTCACCGACCTGGGCCGCGTCGGCTGGCTTCTGGACCGGGACGATGAAGCGGTGAAAGCCGAGTTCCTCGAGCGGTCGAAGCGCCTGGCCCAGTCGGCCCGGCTGGTCGTGATCGACCTGGGACAGGAGGGCGCCGAGAACCTGGCGGTGACCGCGATCTCGACCGACGAGCCCTTCGCCACGATCGCCCGAAACGTCAATGTCGAGGCCGAGCTGAAGCACTTCGGCCGGCAGGCCCCGAATCGCCAGCTCGTGCAGCTTCTGGTCGACGGGCGGCGCGTCGAGCAGCAGACCGTGGACCTGGCGGCGGGCGGGGAGGCGTCGCTGGGCTTTTCGTATCGGTTCGAGGCGCCTGGCGACCACACGGTGGAGGTCCGCGTGGAAGGCGACTCTCTGGACGTCGACAACCACCGCTGGCTGGCGGTCCCGGTGAAGCAGTTTGTACGCGTGCTGTGCGTCGACGGGCGGCCTTCGGGCGAGCCTTTCCGCGGGGCCACCGATTATCTGGTTGCGGCGCTTCAGCCCGAGGACGACCGGTTGGGCCGGCCGCTGGTGCGAGCGGAGGTCGTGCCCGAGAGCAGGCTCTTGGAGCTCGACCTGGAGCGTTACGACTGCGTGTTCCTGTGCAACGTGGCCCAGTTCACTGCGAGCGAGGCCCGGGCGCTGGAGGCCTATCTGCGGAACGGGGGCAGCTTGGTGTTTTTCCTGGGCGATCAGGTGATGGCCGGCCGCTACAACCGGGAGCTGGCAAGCGATCGCGGGGACCGGGGGCGCGTGCTGCCGGCCCGGCTGGGTAAGCGAGTCGACAAGCCGGAGTACCGCCTCGACCCGCGGGGCTATCGCCACCCGATCGTCCGCAGCTTCCGCGACCACGAGGAGGCCGGGCTGCTGACCACGCCGATCGAGACACACTTCCAGTTGATCGTCCCCAAGCAGTCCAAGGCGAAGGTCGCCTTGGCCCTGGAAGGGGGCGACCCGTTGATCGTCGAGGAGCCGATTCACCGGGGGCGCGTGGTGATGTTTGCCACGTCGGCCGACGACTCCTGGACGCCGATGCCCAAGCTCCCCAGCTACCTGCCGATCGTGCGGGACGCGCTCTGGTATGCGATCGGTGAGCAGCTCGTCGAGCGGAACGTGGAGGTGGGGCAGACGATCGGAGGGACGATCGCCGCCGACGCGGCGGACGTGCCGCTTTTCATCGGGCGCCCGGACGGACGCCGCGAAGAGCTGCGCCCCCGCAACGAGGAAGGCGCGAGCACATGGAGATACTCGGACACGGACACCAGCGGCATCTACGCGGTCGAGCTCGGTCCACCCATCTCCCGTAGCGAGGTCTATGCGGCGAACGTCGACACGGCGGAAAGCGATCTTGCGCGGATCAGCCCCGAGGAGCTGCGCGAGCGCGTCTGGCCCGAGGTCCCCTTCGTGCACCAAACCACCTGGCAGAACCTCGACGACGAGCCGGTGGGGCGGATCAGTCGCCCGAGCGGGCTGCCGAAGGCCCTGTTGTATGCCGTGCTGTCGCTGCTGTTTGTCGAGACTTTCCTGGCCTGGCGTTTCGGACACCATGGGATGAGAGATAAGAGATGAGAGATGAGGGATGGGAGATAAGAGATAAGAGATGAGAGATGAGAGATGAGGGATGGGAGGTGGGAGATAATCGCTCATCCCTCACCTTATCCCTTATCTCTCATCTCTTATCCCTTATCCCTCATCCCTTTTTCGCGTTTTCAGGCTGACAACTGATTGCTGATAGCTCACGACTTACTCCCCCTTCAACCCATGAATTTCTCCGTACCCACGTGGATCGAACGACTGCTCGGCATCGAGACCGGGCCGGGGGAGGGTACGGTCTGGAGCCTGGAGCACAACTGGACCTGGGCCCCGTGGATCACGCTGCTGTTCGCCGCCTTCGCCGTGGTCTTCGTCGTGGGGATCTATCTGCGGGAGAACCGTGAGGCGCCTCAGGCCTATCGGATCACGTTGGCCTTGATCCGGCTCGCGCTGGTGACTTTGGCGCTGTTGATGCTGGCCCAGTACGCGTTGTCGTTCCAGCGCACGGGCCTTCCCTACGTGGTGGTTCTGGTCGACGACTCGCTGAGCATGACCACGGTGGATCGGTACGACGACGGTCTCCGCCGGAAGATCGCGGCACGGGTGGAGCGCGCCGGCCTGGAAGGGCTCAGCCGGTGGAACCTGGCGCGCACGCTCCTAGTGGAGCGCGACGGGGCGCTGCTGGACGCGATTCGCGCGAGCTACAAGCTGCGCCTTTACTTCGTCACCGGCGCCCGATCGAGCTACACGGAGGGCTTGGCGGAACTCGTCGACGAGGTGAAGTCGCTGGAGCCGACCGGGGAAGCCACGCGCCTGGGAACGGCCGTGCGCGCGATCCTGGACGATCTGCGCGGCACGGCCCCGGCGGCGATCGTGATCCTCAGCGACGGGATCAACACCGACGGGCCCGATCTGTCGGAGGCGGCCGTCCATGCCCGGCGCAAAGGCGTGCCGCTGTTCACCGTGGGGCTGGGCGACGACAAGCCGGTCCGCGACCTGGAGCTGAGCGATCTCTTGGTCGAGGACGTGGTTTTCGCCGGCGACGTGGTCAACTTCGAGTTCCAGCTCAAGGGGACCGGCTTCGCCGGACGCAAGGTCGAGATCGTTTTGCGCGATCGCGACCGGCCCGGCGTGGCGGCGAGCATGGAGGCGACCATCGAGGATCGGCCCCAACGCCTGCGCCTGCCCTATCGCCCGCCGGAGGTGGGCAAGTTCCGCTACCTGCTCGAGGTGGAGACCTTGGACGGGGAGTTGGACGGAGAGAACAACCGGCAAGAGCGGACGGTTACCGTCAGCGATGAGAAGGTCCGCGTGCTCCTCGTCGAGGGGTATCCTCGCTACGAGTACCGCTACTTGGCGAACATGCTCCACCGCGACGGCAGCATCGAGTTGAATACGGTCCTCCAGAACGCCGACCCGGAACACGTCGAGCAGAGCGAGACGGCCTTGCGGGGATTTCCCGTGCGCCGGGACGAGCTTTTTGAGTACAACGTGATTATCTTAGGCGACGCCGACCCGAGCCAGCTCAGCGCCTCGATGATGCAGAACCTGGTCGACTTCGTCTACAACCAGGAGGGTGCCGGCAAGCAGGGCAGGGGAGGGGCCCTGGTTTGCATCGCGGGGCCGGAGTACATGCCCCTGGCCTACCGCGGCACGCCCCTGGCGAAGCTGCTGCCGATCGAGCTGGGGAGCGTCGTGCCCGACGGTCCCGGCGGGGCCGCTCCGGAGGAGTTCGTGCTCCAGCCGACCGAGCTGGGGCTGGCCAGCCCACCCATGCAACTGGGCGACACGCCGGCCGAGACTCGGAAGATCTGGAGAAACCTCCCTCCGCTCTATTGGCTGCTGAAGGCGCCCGAGGTGAAGCCCGGGGCCATCGTGCTCGCCCGGCATCCGGAGTTCGTGGGGCACGACGGCCGTCCGCTGCCGCTCATCTGCATGCAATACGTGGGAGCGGGCAAGGTGCTGTTTCATGCCACCGACGAGACGTGGCGGTGGCGGTGGCGGGTCGGCGACGTCTTCTTCGCCCGGTACTGGGTCCAGATGATCCGCTTCCTGAGCCGCGCGAAGCTGTCCGAAGGCGACCTGTCGGCCGTGCTCACCTCGGATCGGCGCAAGTACCAGCGCGACGAGCCGGTCCAATTGCGGGTGAGGTTCGCCGATGAGCGGCTTGCCCCGGCCGCGGACGACGGCGTGACGGTCGTGCTGGAGCAGAAGGGCCGCAAAACGCGGCGGGTCCAGCTCCATCGCAGCGCCGTCGCCCGGGGGATCTTCGAGGGCCGACTCACGAAGCCGCCGATCGGGTCGTACCACGCTTGGGTCGCGATCCCCACGCTGAAAGGCGGAACGCCGTCGGTCGATTTTCGCGTGGTCGCCCCCCCCGGCGAGTTCCGGCGGGTGCAGATGGACGCCCCCGAGCTGAAGCGGGCGGCGCAACGCACCCGGGGCCGCTTCTACACGTTCCTCCAGGCCGATCGGCTCTCGGACGATCTACCCGCCGGTCGCCAGGTCCCCATTGAGTCGCTGCCTCCCAAGCCGCTGTGGAACACGTGGCCCGTGCTGCTCGTGTTCCTCCTCCTCCTGACCACCGAGTGGGTCCTGCGGAAATTGGGGGGGATGGTGTAGAATGATGGATGATGAATGCGGAATGATGAATGACAGACGATGGATGCCGGATGCTTGAATAGGAAGGATGAAGTCATGAGGGACAAGCCGCTTGCGGCTTCGCACAGCGCTTCATAGGTCCCGTTTCTTGGAAACCATGTCCCATCCGCTGAAGCAAAGAATCGCGATCCTGCGGGCCCGCATCCGGCGGCTGGTGACGCTGTACGCCGCAAGCTGGATCGTCGGGGCGGTGGTCGCCGCGGTTTTGGTCCTGGGCCTGGCCGACTACCTGCTGCGGTTTCAGGACCGGGGCATCCGGCTGATCTGCTCGCTGGCCGTGTTGGGCGTGCTTGCGTGGACCGCCTACCGCTACTTGGTCGTCGGATTGACCACTCCCCTGTCCGACGTCGAGTTGGCCCGACGCGTCCAGCAGCGTTTCCCGAAGCTCGGCGATGGGCTGGCCAGCGCCGTGGAGTTTCTTGGGCAGTCGGAGGGGGATCCGACGGCCGGGTCGGTGGCCCTGCGCCAGGCCGTAATCGCCCAGACGACCGCCGAGACCGATCCGCTCGATTTTCGCGAGTCGCTGCGTTCCATCCCGGCGCTGCACGCCGCGCTGACGACGATGGCGGTCTGTCTGGTGGCGTTGATCCTGGTCGTTGTCGACCCGCTGAGCTCGCGCACGGCGGTCGCCCGGCTGATCAACCCCTTTGGCAACGTGGCGTGGCCCCAGACCCACCATCTCGTGTGCCTGGAGCCCGTCACGCGGGTCGCCAAGGGCCAGGCGTTCGAGGTCGAGGTGGTCGACCGGCGGGGGATGAAGCTGCCGTCCGAAGTCCGCATCCATTATCGCTTCGAGAACCCGGACGGCTCGGTGGCCGAAGAGAGCGAGATGATGCGGTTTGTGGATGGGAGGATCGCCGCGCGCCGGAAAAACGGCTCCACGGACCCGCGGCGTCGAGGCGGCGTCATGGTCGCCCGACGCGAAAACGTGTCCCGCCCCTTTTCGTACCGCGTGGAAGGAGGCGACGACGATTCGATGCCCTGGACTGCCGTCGAGGTGCTGGAGCCGCCGGCGCTGGAGACGTTGTCGCTGGAGTTGATCCCGCCGGACTACACGGGTTGGGCGCCGGAGGAGGCCGGCAAGCACGTTCGCGCCCTGGTGGGTACCCGGGTGAAGATCTCGGGCGAGTCGACCAAGCCGCTTGAGTCTGCGGTCCTCTGCCTGGAAGGGGGCGCGAAGATCGAAGGTCGGCTGGCTGGCCAGGACCGACGCCGGGTGGAGGCGGAGTTCGTCGTCGAGCGTTCCGGGGCGTATTGGTTCCGGCTCACCGGCGTGGAGGGGCTCACCGGCGGCAGCGACGTCCGCTGGGAGGTTCGGGCCGTGCCCGACGCCCCGCCCACCGTCTCCATCGAACGGCCGACCGCCAACGTGTTCGTCACGCCGCAGGCCGTGGTGCCGCTCCGCGTGGCGGCCAAGGATGACCTGGCGATCCACCGCGTCGAGCTGAAGTTCAGCCGGTCCGATCGTCCGGAGGAGGACGAATCGGTCCTCGCGCTCCACACGGGCCCGGACCGCGTCGAGCCCCAAGCCGGCGGCCTTTCCAGCGGCGCTCCGGCGGGGCACAACCTCGTGCTTCCTCCCTACCACTGGCAGCTCTCCGAGCTGGGGCTTGCGCCGGGCACGCAGGTGACCTTCCACGCCACGGCCACCGACTACCTGCCCAACACCGGCCAGAGCGACCCCCGACGCCTCATCGTCATCACGCCCGAGGAGCTTTCCGAACGGATCGCCTCGCGCCAGGCTGCCATCCTGGCCGAGCTATCCCGGGTGCTCGAGATGCAGAAGCAGGGCCGAGGGCAGGTGGGCGACCTGGAGATCCGGTTGGGCGAGGTGGGACGCTTCGGCCGGCTCGACGTCGATCACCTCCGCGGCGCCGAGCTCAACCAGCGTCAGGTGAACCAGACGCTCACCAGCCCGACCGAAGGCGTGCCCATGCACGTCCTCGGCCTCTTGGCCGACCTGGAGAACAACAAGGTCGACAGCCCCGACGTCCAGCGGCAGATGCAAGCCGTGCTGGACGAGATCGACCGGCTCGATCGAGAGCACCTGCCGCTGGTAGGCCGGGAGCTGACCGCCGCGATCAAGGCGGCCCAGGTGGCCCTGCAAGATG
The DNA here is from genome assembly GCA_964505295.1 of uncultured Planctomycetaceae bacterium. Classification (GTDB taxonomy): domain Bacteria; phylum Planctomycetota; class Planctomycetia; order Pirellulales; family Thermoguttaceae; genus DATKZH01. The sequence continues at coordinate 14,060 of CAZDHR010000061.1, read as the reverse complement.
AGCCCCAGGAAAAGGGGGCGGGGGTCTTTTCCCCGAAGGGTCCGAAGGGGGCTCCGCAGAAAGGAGCCCCGTCCCCTTTTCCTGGCCCCGCGCCCGACCCGGCCGTGGCCAACTCGCTGGCCGCTGCCGGCGGGCACCAGGACCAGGTGATCACCTCCCTGGAGCAGATGCTCGACCGGCTTGGCCAGTGGGACCGCTATCGCCGGTTCCACAGCCAGATCAGCCAGCTCTTGCGCGAACAGGAGGGACTCCGGGAGAATACCAGGGAGTTGGGCAGCCGCACGCTGACCAAGGGCCTCGGCGACCTGCTCCCGCAAGAGTCGGCCGACTTGAAGATCCTCGCCCGAAGGCAGTTCGACCTGGCCCGCGACCTCGACGGCATTCAACAGGCCATGCAGCGGGCCGCTGCCCAGTTGCAGGAGAGTAGCCCCCTGTTCGCCGAGACCGTCTCCGACGCCCTCCATCGGGCGCAAGAGCTGGCCATCAGTGGACAGATGCGGTCCGCGGCCTCGGGCATTCGAGAGAACCAGATGGGTCAGGCGGTCGGGCGCCAGGAGCAGATCGTCGAGGACCTGCGTGAGATCCTCGACGTCCTGGCCAACCGCCGCGAGCACGAGCTGGAGCGGCTCGTCAAGCAGCTCCGCGATGCCGAATCCGCGCTTACGGAGATGGCCGAGAAGCAGGAGGGGCTGAAAAAGCAGATCGACGAGGCGGAGGGGCTCTCCAATCAGGAGGAGCGCCGCCGCCAACTGGAGCGACTCAGCCGCCAGCAACAGGCGCTTCAAGAGGACGCCGAGCGCATGGCCCGGCGACTCGAGCGCCTGATGGCCGAGTCGGCCGGCCAAACGGTCGCGCAGGCCGCCGGCAAGATGGACGAGGCGGCTCAGTCGGCCCGGCAGGGCAATTGCCGGGGGGCCTCCGAGCAGGCCGGCGGGGCCAAGAAGGACCTGGACGAGGCGCGGCGGCAGGTGCAAAAACGTCGCTTGGAGGCCGAGGTTCAGTTGGCCCTGGAGCAGCTCGCCCGACTCGAAGAGACGCTCCAGGGCGTGCACCGGCACCAAGAAGCGGTGATCGACGAGACGCTCCGTCTGGACAAGCTTGCCCGAGACCAAGGCCGGCTTACCCGGGCCCAGACGGCCAGCCTCGTCCAGCTCGCTCACGATCAGGGCCTGCTCCGAAGCGACACGGTCGGCCTGACCGAGAAGCTGGTCGGGGCCGACGTGTTCAACCTGGCCCTTTCCGGGGCGGCGCGCGAGATGGGCCAAGCGGCCGAACTGCTCGACCGACGCGAAACCGGCGCCCCGACTCAGCAGGCAGAGCAAAACGCCTTGCGACGACTCGGCCAACTGCTCGAAGCGCTCAAGCCGGAGGAGCCGGAAGAGTCGGAGGACGACGAGGGCGAGGGCGGCGGTCAAGGGGGCCAGCAAGGCTCGCAACCACCCCCGGGTAGCGGCGTGCAGACGCTCGTCGAGCTGAAGCTCCTCAAGCTCTTGCAGCAAGAGATCAACCATCGCACGCAGGAGTTGGAGCAGACGTTCGGCCGGGCCGATTTCCTGCCCGACGAGACACGCCGCGAGTACGCCCAACTGAGCGAAGAGCAGGGCCGACTGGCCGAACTGCTGTTGGACCTGATCCAGCCGCAAGAGAACCCCGAAGACATTCCGGAATCGCTCCCTAACGACGCACCCGACGGCGTCCGGGACGACACACGGCTTCCCCCGTGACTATTCGGGTATTTGGACGAAGGTGTAAGAAGAGGAAAAAAGGGAAGAGGGGAAAAAGGGAAAGGGAGGACGAGAGATGCCAAGGTTGGGCGAAGCGGGAGTCAGATCAATCTAGCCTTTCCGTTTTCCCCCTTTCCCCTTTTTCCTCATTACACATGGAGCTGCTTCCTTGGCTGAATTGCCACCTTCCGCTGAACGAGGAGAGCCAGCCATGACCACACGCCTTGTGCTCTTGGGGGCAGCCTTGGGCATCGCGTGTTCTCTCGTGCCCGGCGAGTCGGCCCGCGCCGACTCGAAGAAGACTCAGTCGCTCGACGCCAAGCTGCTCGAGAGCCTCAACGCCGATCCGCTCGACGAGTTCGATCGCGAGCTGTTCGCTCCGGGCGAGGACGAAGTCAAGCGGCCGCGGCTTCCCGGGGCGGAGCAGAAGACGCCGGGGAAGGAGGAGGACTGGAAACGCCAGTTGCTCCGCGAGCTCGGGGCCGCGTCCGTCTCGGAGGAGGAGAATCCGTTGTTGGACGTCGCCCGGCAGATGCGGCAGGTCGAAGGACTCATCGCCGAGACCGAATCGGGTCCGCAGACGCAAGGCCTTCAGCGCCAGATCGTCGCCAGCCTGGACGAGTTGATCAAGCAGGCCCGGAACTGCTGCAAGAGCTGCAGCTCCTCGAAGTGCAGCCCCAAGGTCGCACCGCGCCGACAGGTCAACCAGCCGAAGTCGAAGCCGAAGCCGGGCCGCGGAAAGCCGAGCCAGAAACGGGTGAGCGACCCGATTACGCAGCCGGGTCAGGCGGCCCCCGGAGCGATCACGCTCGATCAGATGAAGGACCTCATCAAGAGCGTCTGGGGCGAGTTGCCGGAAAGCGAGCGAGAGCAGATGCTCGAGTGGGCCGGCGAGGAGTTCCTCCCCAAGTATCAAGTGCTCATCGAGCTCTACTTCCGGCGCCTGGCCGAACAGCGGCGTTCGGATAGTCCGTGATGGGGGACGAGGGATCAGGGGTCAGGGGTCAGGGATGAGGGTCGAGCGATGATTGTTCGCTCGTTCCCAAGCTCCAGCTTGGGAACGCACTTGAAACCTGCCGCTTGCCCCGGGGCGAAGCAAGGCCTCGCGGTTCGGGGGTTCCCAAGCTGGAGCTTGGGAACCAGTGAACCATGGGGGACGAGGGTTTATGGTTGAGGGTTGAGGGATGAGGGACGAATTGGGTGAGCAAGGGCGGTTTGGGCGCCGGCTGGCGATCGTTGCGCTGGTGGCGTCGGCCTGGATCGGCGGCCTTCTTACGGATCGGGCCGCGGGGCAAGAGGCCGATCCGGAGAAGACGGCCACCGAGCTGGTCACGCCGGCGGCGGACCGGGCGATCGAGCGGGGGCTGGAGTTCCTCGCCGCCCGACAGCACGACGACGGCTCGTTCGGCTCCGGCACCTACCGGGGCAACGTGGCGATTTGCGGTTTGGCCGGGCTGGCGTTCACGTCGGGCGGGAGCACCCCGGGGCGCGGTCCCTACGGCGAGCAGGTCAGCCGGTGCGTCGACTATTTGCTGGCCAACACCGAGGCGAGCGGCTTCATCAACCACCCTGCTTCGGGCAGCCACGGGCCCATGTACGGCCACGGGTTCGCCACGCTCTTTCTGGCCGAGTGTTACGGGATGTCGCGGCGCCCCGAACTCCGTGAGAAGCTCAGCAAGGCCGTGCTGTTGATCGTCAACACGCAGAACGAGGAGGGCGGATGGCGATACCAGCCGCAACGGCTCGATGCCGACATCTCCGTGACCGTTTGCCAAGTGATGGCCCTGCGCGCGGCCCGAAACGCCGGGCTCCGCGTACCCCGCGAGACGATCGACCGATGCATCGACTACGTCAAGCAGAGCCAGAACGCCGACGGCGGGTTCTCTTACCAGCTCCAGGGGGGCGAAAGCGCGTTCGCCCGATCGGCGGCCGGCGTGGTGGCCCTCTATAGCGCCGGCGTCTATGAAGGGCCCGAGATCGACAAGGGGATCGCCTACCTGATGAAGTCCCTGCCCGAGCAAGGCGTGGAGCGGCGGGAGCCGTACTACTACTACGGGCACTACTACGCCGTCCAGGCGATGTGGCAGGCCGGTGGCGGGGCGTGGAACCGGTGGTACCCGGCCGTGCGCAACGAGCTGATCTCGCTCCAGAAGGAAGACGGCTTCTGGACGTCCCCCATCTCCACCGAATACGCGACGGCCATGGCCTGCATCGTGCTGCAAGTGCCGAACAACTACCTGCCGATCTTCCAGCGGTGAGGAAGAGAAGGATGAGGGATGAGGGATGAGGGATGAGAACGGCGGCTGGCGACTGGCTGCTCGCGGCTGCATGATGGCAGGCGTTGTGGTGGCGATCGCGGCCCCTGCGGCACGCGCCGAGTTGCCGGAGGCGGTGCCCGTCGAGGGCGAGCCGTTTGGCGCCCGGCTCGTGGCGGCCGACTCGGAGTGGCAGCTCACGTTCGACGGCGAGCCCGGGCAACGGGTCTTGCCGGCGGCCGAGCTGGTGCGGTGGGGGCGGTTTGCCGAAATCGTGCGAGGGCCGGTGCTCGTGCTGGCCGACGGGGGCCTGCTGACGGGCGAGGTCTATGGCGTCGACAAGGAGCGGCTCACCGCCGACTCCGACCTGTTCGGCTTGGTCAAGCTGCCGTTGGACGAGGTGGCCGGGGTCGTGTTTGAGCTGCCCGCCCATCGGCACGCCCGCGATCTGCTCTTCGACCGGGTCGCCTCGGCGACCGGCGATTCGGACCAGTTGATCCTCAACAACGGGGACGAGGTGGCCGGCCGGCTGGAGCAAATCGACGACCGGGTGATCCGGCTTGCGGCCGTGGTCGGGTCGGTCGACGTGGAGGTGCATCGGGTTCGGGCCCTGCTGTTCAATCCGGCCTTGCTCGCGCGACGGAAGCGCCAGGGCTTGCACGCGATTGCCGGCTTCCACGACGGCAGCCGGCTGGCGGCCGATCGGCTGGTCGTGGGCGCCGAGTCGCTGGCGATCGACGTTGCCGACGGACTGCGATGGACCACGGCCGCCGAGGAACTCGTCGGGCTCCAGCCGCTGGGCGGGCGGGTCACGTACCTTTCCGACCTCGCGGTGGCCGACGATCGCCACGTGCCGTTCCTGGATTTGCATTGGCCGTACCGGACCGACCGCAGCGTGTCGGGCGGCTGGCTCCGCGCGGGCGCGAGCCTCTATCTGAAAGGGCTCGGCGTGCACAGCGCCGCCCGGCTGACGTATCTTCTCGACGAGCCGTATCGCCGGTTCGAGACGGAGCTGGCGGTCGACGACGGCACGTCGGGGCGGGGAAGCGTGCGGTTTCGCGTGTTCGTCGACGGGAATTTGAAGTACACCAGCCCGACCGTGCGCGGGCGCGAGCCGCCGGTGCCCGTTTCGGTCGACCTCTCCGGCGCCAAGCGACTCGACCTGGTGGTCGATTTTGCCGACCGGGCCGACGAGCAGGACCACGCCGACTGGCTCGACGCCCGGCTGGTGCATGGGCCCTGAACGCCGCGCTTCGTCGGCCGAGCCGTACGACGCGATCAATCGTCGGTCGACTTGATCGTGAACTCGATCTGCGATTGGCCGATCTTCTGGCTGTTCAGGTCGGCGACGGTGAGCTGGAGGACATGCTTGCCGGGATAGATCCGCTGGGGCAGCGAAAACTCGTAGCCGATGAAAAAGTCGCGCCGCGGCTGCCGGCAGCACTCCTCGCTGGGCGAGAACTCGTGCTCGGCGATCCGCTTGCCGCTGGAGTCGAAGATCTGGTAGCTGCTCCGCGTGGCCGTGTGGAACCCCTTGGCCGTCTCCGCGCTCTTGAAGTTCTCTACCTCGGCGTAGAGCAGGACGGTCTGGCCGGGCACGAACTCGTACTTGTCGAACGGCTTGTACGTCCCGAAGCTCTGGATGTCGGTGACGAACGCCAGGTTGCGGACCACCAGGGAGCACGACTCGCCCAGCTTGGCGGCGGCCGCATCCAAGTGCTGCTTCGCCTCGGCCTTTCGGCGGCTGGGCTCGGAAATCAACTCGCACTCCATCAGCGTCGCCAGGCCGTAGAGCTGCTCGGACCAGAACTCCTGCATCGCCGGGGCCATCGAGGGGATCGGACGCAAGGCCTCGTCCCGTTGCCCGTCAAGCAGGTACAGCATCCGCAGCCGGGCGTGCTCGGCGAACTCGCGGTCCGACTTGGGCGCACCGGCCACGTCGGACTCCAGCGACCGGATCGCCTCGCGCAAGTGCGACCGGCCGTCGTGCGACGATCCCGGCTCCTGCGAGGTCGGCGGCTCGCGACGCGCGAGTGCCTCGGCCACGGGGTGATCCGCGGGGGGCGGCTGGGCAGGACTCGCTGAGGGATGGAGGGGATCTTGGCTCGGGGAGGAATTGGGCGGCGTCGCTTGCGCGGGCGGAAGGACGGCGTCGCCGGTCGGCGGAGTCTGGTTGGCATACGGCAGGAGGGCCGCGGCAAGTTGGAGCGATCCGGGCGAGCGCTCTTGTGATTCGGTGGGATGACTCGGCGGGTAGGCGGCCGTCTGGCTTGACGGGGGCGTAGGCCCGGGGGGCTGGGCGTGCGGAGAGGGGGCCGCCGGGGGGCCGCCGGTCCCCTGCTGCCCCGCTTGCCGGCGCCAGGCCAAGCTCGCGCGGACCTGCTGGGCGACTATCGGCCAGAGGCTCGGGTCGGTCTGCTTCAGATTGTACAGGAGCTCGTCTCGGGCCGCTGGGTCGAGCGTTCCCAGTTCCTGGATCTCGGCGATGATTTGGTGCATCGCCTGCGCATCCGAAGTCGATGCGGTTGGGAAGCCCGCCGGGCCGCCGGGCGCCTGCCCCTGCGTGTTGGCAGACGTGCCGGGCTGGTCAATGCGCGTGCTCAAAGCGGTCGTCTGGGCGGCGCCCGATTGGGCAATCACCGACTGGGCCGCGGCGAGGCTGGTCGAGACGGGCGCCGACGCGCAGCCCGAAAGTGCCACGAGGCCCGTGAGCATCGCAACGGCTATCGACAGACCGATCGTTCGGCGCGATCCGCCCATGAGACGCTGAAGACGTGTCGAGGGAATTACCGCAGAAGAGGGGGCGAATGGTAGCGAAAAGCCCGAGCGGCCGCAAGGTGGAATACAGCGGCCTGCGACCGGGGGTCGTCATTAAAATAGGGAAAATAGATAGCGGAGCAAAGGGGGTGGGGGCGTGTGGCTCTTGATGAACCGACTGTGGTATAATTCAGGCATGATCCCCCAACTGACCGACGAAATGCGCAAAGCCGTCGAGGAACACCCCGACCGGCCGGTGTATGTGTTGGACCGAGAGACCCACACCCGGTACGTCCTCCTTCCGGCCGACACCTACGAGCGCGTCCGAGCTCTCTTGTACGATGATCGTGGCGCAACTCCGGACGAGTTCCTCCCTTTGGCACACGAGGCCTTCCAAGAGGACTGGGACGCCCCGGGGATGGACCAGTACCAGGACTACGATAGTCATCGGGCCGGGAAATGAGCGTCAGGCGCGGCGACGTGGTGCTTATCGATGTTCCTTTTCTAACCCGACCCGGCTCGAAAATCCGGCCGATGCTCGTGGTGCAAACCGACGCGAACAACACCCGGATGGCCAACACCATCGTGGCCACCATTTCCAGCAACATCAGCCGTTCCCACGAACCAACGCAGGTCCTCATTGACGTCGGCAGTCCCGCCGGGCAGCAGTCGGGCCTGTTGGCCACTTCCGTGGCAAGCTGCGAGAACTTGCTGACCGTACGTCAAGCTCACGTCATTCGCACGATCGGCCGCTTGCCCGCCGGCGTGATGCACGAGGTCGACGAAGCGCTGAAGGCATCTCTCGGGCTCTCGTAGATTGGAGGCAACGGCCGCCGCGGGGATCGTGCAGATGGTCCGCTCGAAAGGCAGGGTACTCCGAATCGAGGTCCTCGGAGCTCACGACCGTCGTCCGGCCGCCGGCACGCGGGCGTCGCGCGCGGCGAGTCGGACGATCAGGCGCTCGAGGATCAGTCGAGGGGGCATGGGGCTGGCCCCTTTCAGATCGAGATCCGCTTCGACGAGCCAGCGGTAGAGCCGGGCCCCGCGGTGGCGTCCCAGGCAGCGGAGCTGCCCCTCGGCCTTGCCGAGCACGAACCGCTTGACGCCCGACTGCTCCAGGGCGTCGCTCAGAGCGAGACGCCGGCCCGCCCTTTCGGCCTGGAGCACGAGCCGGGTGGCGGCGGCGAAGCGTCGCAGGGAGCTCGATATCTGGGCCAGAATCCCGATGGGGTTCTCCCCGGCCAGGAGCAGCCGATCGAGCTGGACGAGGGCTTCCCGGGCATTGCCGGCCAGGGCCGCATCGAGCATCTCCCACGTCGTCTTCGCCCGCCAACTACCCACCGAACGGCTGACCGCCTCGACGGTGATTTTCCCGTTGGGTCCGGCCGTCAAGGCGAGCTTGGCCAGCTCCTGGTCGATCAACCCCAGCTCCGGACCGACCATCTCCACGAGCAGCTCGGCGGCCGGGGAGGCGAGGCGGACGCCGTGGACTTGCTTGGCCCAGTTGGCGAGCCATCGGGTGAGGCTGCCGGGGGCGGGGGCGTTGCAGTCGACTTGCAGCCCGCTCTTGGCCACGGCCTTGTACAGCCGGGTGTTGGACGCCCACGACTTGACGTCGAGGACGAGCACGCCGGTCGAGCTGGGCCGGGCCACGTAGTCCTCCAACTCGGCCCGATACCGGCTGATGAAATCGTCCGCTTGGTCGACCACCACCAGGCGCCGCCCATCGCCGAACATCGCCACGGTGGCCAGCTCGTCGAGCACGTCGCCAAGCTCGCTCTTGGGGCCGTCAAACGTGGCGAGCGAGAATTCGGCATCGTCGCCGGGCAGCACCTCCTTGCGCAATCGGGCCAGCGAGTGTCGCTTCAGGAACGACTCGTTGCCAAAGACGACGCAGACCGGACGCGGAGGGTGCCGGTCCGAAGCGGCGAGGTAGTCGATCGCGTGGAGGGCTTTGGGCATGGGCGAACCGAACACAAGAGGCATGGCCCGGCTGCGCGGCGCGAGCCTCGCAGCGCAGCAGACAGCGTACTTGAGTATAGCGGTTCGCCACGACGACGACGAGGGACGCGTGGAATGCTGAATGATGAATCGCAAGGGGAGGGGGGGAACGGTTTGTGACTTCGTACTCGGTCGACGCCGGGCCGCCAACGGACGACTCTCCACTCCGCACTCTCCACTCTCCACTCACGACCCGCCACTCCCGCTACCGGAAGCCGTATCGCCCGGAGGGAGGGCGCGCGGCGTCGACCACGGGACGGACGCCGCCGATGCGCCCGGCGGGCTGGACGGGATCCAGGGCCACGGCCTCGGAAGTCTCGAAAAGGCCCACGTTGCCCGCCTCATCGCGGACTTCCAGGCGGAAGTAGATCCCCTCGGCCAGGCGACGGTCGACCGACCAGGCGTAACGGCCGGTGTTCTCCAGCCCGGAGGCGATTCTCAGCCAAGGGCCGCCCCGTGTGTCGCTGTAGAAGAGCGAGACGGGACGAGCTGCGAGCATCTGGTCCCCCGCTTGCCAGCGGATGATCAACTGCCCCGTCGCTTCGCCCGTCCCCCGTTCGGCGGAGAGGAGTCGGACGTCGGGCTTGGTCAGATCCACACCGATTCGCACCTGGGGCGGATCGCCGCTTCGCGGCTTCTCGCCGCCTAAGCCAACGCCGTTTTCGATGCCGACACGGAACCCGTAAATCCCCTCGTCGGGCACGGTCACCAGCATGGGGCTCCGGTGGTCGCGGTCGGTGCCGAAGCTGGTCCAGGTGCGCCCCCCGTCCCGGGTGCCCCAAAGGACCACGCGCCCAATCCCCGAGGGTCCGACCGAATCCACGTCGTACTCCAATTCGAACAGTCGGGAGTTGACCATCTGCGAGGGTCCGTCGGTGGTCGCCGTGGCGGCGGGCGCGGGCCCGGTGGCCTTGTTGGCTTCCGGCGTCTGCGCCTGGGGCGCCCCGTATTGGCTGCCCATGGGCGGATAGACGCTGGCGGCCACGGAGCTTCGCGGCGGCCAAGTCGGCTGGTTTTGGGCCCGCGGATCCAACGTTTGAGTCGCCGAGTTGTCGGACCAACCGGGGCTGCTGGAAGCCAGGTCCTGGGGTGGTTGCCCGGTCGGGGTCGCGTCGCTTGGAGCCGACGTGACGGTGGGCCGGTAGTCTTGCCGCACGGCGATCGAGGAATCGGCCGACGGGCGCCAGCCGTACGCGGGCGGGGGAGCCGTGTCGGCAAGGTCGGTCTGGGATCGAGGAGTGGGGTTGGCGGCAACACGGCGATCCGCCGCGGCGACTCGATTCAGACGGAGCTGGGCGTGGCTGACGGCCGAATTGCCCGCGGTGTCGGCCACCTCCGCACGGATCTCCACCACGTTGGATCGGCCCTCGGGCCACCAGATCACTTCACCCGTGCACGTCGTGCCGGACGAGTTGATCCGCTGCGGGTCGATCGCGACCGACTGCCAAAGGCCGTCGGTCTCGGTGCGATACTGGATTCTCAGGGTGTCGACGTCGAGATATGGCTCGGCGACCTGCCACCTGAGGACGATTTGGCCGGCTTCGCCTTGCCGGGCGTCGAGCTGGAGGTCGGGGAGCGTGGTGTCGACCACCACGCGAAGGCCGGGCGCGTCGGCTCCTTGGGGCCGGGGTTGGCCGGAGCGGTCGAGCGTTCGGATGGCGAACCAGTATTCCCCGTCGGTGACCGCCCGAAACAGGAACTTCCCTGCCTCCGGTTGGACCCGGCTGTACACCTGCCAGTTCAGCCCCCGGTCCGCGGAGACGTACAACTGCACCTCCACCGGCTCCTGCATGGGGTTTTCCGCTCTATCCACACGGAAGGGGATCGAGAAGAGGGTCTGTCGGGTCGTGATCGGTTCCGGCAAAGTCGTTCGGGAGGCGGGAGGCTCGGCCGCCACGCCCATCGCGGACGCAGTCATCGCGACCGTCCAAGCTAGTGATATGAGCCGCATCACAGCACTCCTTCTCGCAATGAGCCGGGAATTCGCCGCCTCGCAACAAAGGCACGTTGCCTGGGTTCCCGACAGCCCGGGCCACGGGCCGGAAACCTGCGGTCCCGGCCGGCAACCCATGCTTCGGGCTTCGTGAACAAGCGGGATCCGCGCACAACGGGAGCACGAGGCCCCGCTCTGCTGGTATCGTCACTGCAGGTCGTACGACTTGAAGCAGAAATGCCGAAGACGCGGCCTGGCGAAGATGGGAAAAATGAGAAGGGCGCGATGGCTCTTACCAGTCAGAGCCATCCGCTCCGGCAGAGTACTTGTCCGCCTCCTCGCCGCCGGAGATGGTGCACAGGGACTTGACGTCCTCCGGGTCGACCATCGCCTCGAGGAACATCACCGAGCCGTCGCAGAACAAGACGTTGGCTCCCTCCGGGTGTTCGCTGGCGATCCCGCCGTCGACCGGATCGTCGACCAGGTAGCTGATCTGGTCGGCGTCCAAGTCGCGGGGGTCCAGCCAGTTGATCCCGCTGCCGGCAGCCTCGACCAGAAGGATCGTGTCGGCCGTCCCGTCGGTGATCTCTTCCATCCTGGTCGCGCCCGTGCCGTCCGAGATCGTCTCCGGGCCGACGATCATCACGTAGCTAGTGTCCGAGGCGGGAGCCATCTCGTCGCTCGGGCAACGGTACAAGCGGGGCATCCGGCTGGCCAGTGCGCGATTCTCGGGGCTGTCCCAGGGCTGCTCGAAATCGTACTGCTCGTGGAGGGCCTGGGCCTCGCCGTCAAGGAACGGCAGCAACAGCACGCGCCAACTGTGCTTCGGGCGGCCCTTCTCGTCCGCCACGTAAGCGGGCGGAAAGCAGCAGTGGGCGGCGTGGTAACTGTGCATCGCCAGGCCGATTTGCGTGAGGTTGTTCGAGCATTGGGCTCGGCGGGCCGCCTCCCGGGCTGAAGGGACGGCCATGATCGGCATGGCGACGAAGAAGCCCACACAAGTGAGAAACAGAAGCACGAACAGGATGAGGACGACGATGATGATCACGGTCGGCGCGGCCGAGCGTTTCGTGGGCGGGCCGTAGTTGGGCGATTCGCCAACCCGCGGCACGGTGACCGTCCGGCCGCATTTGGCACACGGCCCGCTCTGGCCCGCGTACTCTTCCAACACGTTCGTCTGGAGCCCGCAGTGAGGACATGTAAACGGGATGGGCATGATGCGAGGTCCTCGGCGACCGTGCGTGCGATGAGGTGGTTCCTTCATCCTCGCTCAAACGGCGGGCGAAGTCCACCGGCATGCCAACCGTCAGCTTGTGCGTGGCCCGGGCATTTTGCCCGTGCCTGCGTCGACGCCCTGACGAGACGCCAGCGGTCCCCAGCCCGGCAGAGTCGGAGCGGGGCGGGTCGCGTGAACTCGGCGAAACGTCGGGTCAGAAGCAGCCCACCGGATTGCCGTCGTCGATGGTGATCAGGTTCTGGAGGGTCTGTGGGTCAATGGTCTCGGAGAGGAAACGCACGGAGCCGTCGCAGAAGGCGACGTTCGCGCCGCCGGGATGAGAGCTTTGGATTCCCTGGCCGCCCGGGGCGTTGATCTGGAAGCTCAGTTGCTCGATGTCGAGATCCCGGGGTTCCAGCCAGTTAATCCCCGACCCGACAACCTCGACGAACATGATCGTATTGGAGGTGCCGTCCTTGATGTTCCGCATGCTGGTGGACTCCTCGCCGTCGTAGAGCGTGCCCGGCCCGACGATCATCACGTAATTGGTCTCCGGGCCGCTGGCCACGGCGTCGCTGGGGCAGCGAAAAGCCGGAATCACGGTTTGCGCTAATGCCAGGTTGGCGGGGCTATCCCACGGCTCGTCGAAGTCGTACCGCTCGTACAGGGCTTGCTGCTCGATGAAGGGCAGGACCAGCACGCGCCAACTGTGCATCGGCTTGCCGCTCTCGTCGGCGATGTAGGCCGGAGGGAAGCACTTGTACGTGTCGTGGTAGTTGTGCATCGCCAGGGCCAGTTGCTTCAGATTATTGCAGCACTGGGACCGGCGCGCCGCCTCTCGGGCCGCTTGCACGGCCGGGAGCAACAGCGCGATCGGCAGCCCCGAGCAGAACAGGACCACCACCAGCGCCAGCACGACGATCAGGACGACCGGCGTCCGCCGCTTCGCCGGCGGCGGGCCGTAGGGTGCCGGCTGCGCGGGCGAGGGGACGGTAATCGGCTTGCCACACCCGGCACACGGCCCGGTCTGGCCGGCGTACTCGTCGGCCACGCTCGTTTGAAGACCACAGTGAGGGCAGGTAAACGGAATGGGCATGATAGGACGCTCCTGAATGGGAGGATGCGCTTGGGAATTGTCCGGGCCTATTCGTCGTTGCAGGGTCCGGCTCGAGGCAAGAGCCTGGCCGACTCAGAAGGCAGCTACCGCCTCTTGGCCCGCATCTTGACTCGGAGCCGGTCCCCGTCTTCTCAACTCGCCGCACGAACCCCTGGCAGAACTGCCTTCGGTCGATCTCGACCTCCTCGCCGTCACAGTAGGGGAGTTCGAAGATCCTGTCAACGAGCGTGGCCCGGCCCGGTCTCAGCGAGCCTCGTGCCGCGGCACGTCGTCGCGCAACGGTCCACCCATATATTCGCTCGACGAGCGAGAATCTGTCGGCCCCCTGGGGATTGGCGGCACATTTCAGAAACTCAAGCACCAAGTCGTTGAATGGACACCTCGCCTGGGACGCAATAACGCGGTCGGCGCGGGTCTCCTCACCCCGCCGAGAGGTCGACCGGAGGTCTCTCGACGTTCCAGGGAAACCTTCGGTCACTCAAGTGGCTCGGGTCAGGAGACGGGCCACAGCGGGCACCCCAGCCGGAGGATTGGGCTTGTAGCGGTTCTCGATTCTGGACTCGGATCTGCCCGATGTGCATAATGAACAGCGTAGGGGGTTAGCGCTTCTGAGGGCGATATTTCCAGACACGAGTCGGCAGGCGTGGACTACCGGATCTTCAACGACCCGATTGCAGAGCTTGTGGTTTGGGGGACGATTGGCGCCATTGCCATTGCCGTGGGGGCGTACGTGATTGCGAAACTCCGCCCCAAGCCGGCACAACAGGAACCCGAATCGAGCGAATTGCTGTCAAAATTTCGCGATCTGCATTCCCGGGGTCAGCTAACGGACGCAGAATTCCGAACAATTAAAACTACGTTGGGGGCGCGTCTCCAAGACGAGTTAAAGGATAACGGCGAAACGGGTTAGGACGAATGACGCAGCCCCGCCGAGAGGCCCCGGTTTGCGTGGTCTTGACGATTCCGCCGAGCCTGTACGATCGGCTTCGGCAAACACTCGTCGCCCGGCGCCCGGAACGACTAGGACGCCACCCCGCTCGAAGCAAGCGACGGACAG
>CAZDHR010000060.1:0-22668 GCA_964505295.1 uncultured Planctomycetaceae bacterium | reverse complement strand
TTTGCCGGAACGGCCCGAAGGGTGCTTCGCACAAAAGGTGGCTGTCACCTTTTTCCGGTGCCACGCGCATCGGCGACGATCCGGCGATTCGGACCCGTCTACGCACTCCTTCTCAGGGCCGAAAGTGGGGGTCCCAGCTCGTGCTGTACCGGCAGGTCCCCGTTGGCGATTACTTGCCTGGCCAGGCGGCGGCGGAGGTTGATGACGATCGGGGCCTTGAGGTTCAAGGTCAGCGAACGTTCGGTTCGGCCGACGATGACCAACACCTGGGCCGCGCGGATTTCGTCGAGCGCCAGCGGATCGAGCTCGCGCCGGGCGACTCGCATTTGGAAGTCGGGCACGAATCGCCTGGGGCTGACGACCGCCAGCGCGACGTCCGCTCGATCGACGCTTTGCAGCCAGGCGACCGCGTCGTTCTGAGCCTCGGCCAGAAGGACCCAGTCGCGACGTTCCTCCAATCCCACCAACCCTTCGGGGAAATGGATAACGTCCTCGGGTTGGACCTCGACGGCGCCGAATCGAGTGCTGAAGATGTCCATAGTCGTGGGCCCGCGCTTGCCAACGGAACGCAACAGTACACTTTACGTGTATCGGCCGCGAGAAACACGCCGGACCAGCAAAAAAGCTCCGATCAGAGGTAGTCCAGCAACGTGATCCGGAAGATCTCGCCGATCGACTTGTATGCCGCCTCCAGGGCGAGTTGTCTGGCGCTCAAGTTGGAGACGACTTCCACGAAGTCGACGTCGTATTCCAGCGACAACGCTTCGCGGAGCTCGACTTCTTCGGAATCGAGGCGAAGCTCGAGGACGTCCAGCCCTTGCTGGCTGGTAGCGACTCTGGCTCGCGCGAGATTCATGTCGAGCACGCCGGCGTCGAGTAGTTCGACGGCTCGCTGAATCCCCCACAAATCGTTCGCTTCCAGAGCTTGCTGGAGCCTCAAGAGGGCGGTGAAAAGCCCTTCGGTCTCCAACGGGTAGGGGTCCGCGCCCGTGAGGGTTTCCGGCTGCCCGCCGGAGAGGCTGACGGATTGCCACGCGGGGTCGGCATCGGTGAGGGTTCCGGTGCCGAGCGAGCTGGCCGCGTTGGCGATCGTGAACAAGCCGGCAACGTCCGGCGTGTTGCCCAGCTCGGCGATCACGTCGGCCGCGGTGGTCACGCCGTTTTCGATCTGGACGTCCAGGACCTTGTTGACCGGGTCGTAGGTGAGGATCGGCACGTGGCCCACCGAGCCGCCGTCGTCGTGCACGTTGAGCGTTACGCCGTTGTAGTCCCAGCTCTCCACGTTGGCGGTGATGACCAGCTCGTTGTCGGCCCCGGACCCATCGTCCCACACGGCGGTGGCCTGGGCGCCGGGAGTGGGTGAGTCACTGGCATTCTGCCCTTCGGGGACCAGGCCGAGATCGATCGCAGCCATGCTTCCGAATTCTCGGGTGACGGTCAACGATTGGACGCCGGTGCTCTCGTCGACCAGTTCGATCCCGTTGCCGTAGCGGGCGAGCCGGGCTTCGAGCGACGCGCCTGCAGCCGCGGCAGCGTCGTTGATCAGGTTCAACACGTCGCCGATCGTCTGGTGAGTCTCGATATCGAGATCGATTTCCAGCTCGGTGCCGTCGGTCAACTGGATCGTGAAGTCGCCGTCGTCGCTGATACTTGCGCCGGCTCCGTAGTTGAGGTCTTCCAGTCGGATGTCGGCGGTGAACGTTCGCAATCCCAGTTGGGTGGCCGTCGTCCCTCCGTTTTCGCCGATCGCGAAATCGACGCCGCTCAGCCGCGACCGGACGTTGATCCCCGTGGCCGTCGCGTTGATTTCGGCCAGCACACTGGCGTCGGAGCTGTTGAGGCGGTTGAGGACGTCTTCGACGGTTTCGGCCGAAGCCAGGCTGATCGTGTAGGTATTGCCCCCGCCCGCGATCTGGAGCCCGGAGTCGAGGTCGATCTCACCGCCGCTTCCGCCGGCAGTCACGGCGGCCGTTTCGCCGGGCGGGGTTTCCGTAACGTACGCTACTCCGCCACGCTGCTCGTCGAGCGGGTCGAGTTGGGCGGTAAACGGCAAGTCGCCCGCGTCGTACGCATCGTTTATGGCGCTGACGACGTGTCGGGCTTGCGTCATGCCCTCCTCGATGTGGACGACGATCGTCGGCGGAACGGCCGGGTCCTGGCTCGCGGTGTACACGACCCACTCACTGCCCGCCGTGGCGTCGTTCTCGAAGCGGATTTCCACGCCGTTGAGCCAGTTTCCCTCCGCGTCGGTTTCCCCCCGAACGTCCGCCTCGAGGATCAAGTCGTTGTCGGGGCCGGAGAACCGGACCACGGCGTGGGCTCGGCTGCCGAGGATGTCGTCCAGGCGGGTGGTGGTACGGAGGATCGGATCGAGGTCGTCCCCGATGACCGGATCGTTGCCCACGCCGGTCTCGGTGAGGATCCCCAGCTCGGAGGCCGTTGTTCCACCGCCCACCTCCCGAATCGAGAGGTCCCCCGCAGCGGAGTCGAGCTGGATCACCAGTCCGGTGGCGGTGATTTCCACGTCGAGGGATCTGGTTTCCGGCGGATTGGCGCGGATCAGCGCGGCCACGTCGCCGATGGTTTCGGCGGTGCTGATGTCGATGATGCTCGTGTGGGAGCCGTCGGAGACGGCGATGCTTCCCGACGTGATCCCATCGCCCCCACGGAGATCGGCGAGTCGCGTGTTGAAATGGAGGACGGGGCCGAGGTCGACGGCCCCCCGCACCGATTCGGAGATCGCCCCAAACACGTCATTCCCCGTGACGTTGCCGGCGAACAACATGTCGACGTCGCAGTAGCTGAGCAACTGCCCGTCGTCGCCGAGATACTCGACGGCGCTGGCCCCGCTGAACCGGAACGGGGCGGCTGAGGTCTCGGAGCCGGCGAAAAGGTGGCGTCCGCGGAACTTCTGGTTCCCCGTGTCCACCAGTTGCTTGACGGCCTCTTGGACCTGCTGCACCGCGGCCGTGCGCTGGTCGTCGTCGACCGTGGCGTCGTTCATCATGTGGATGGCAACGCCGCGGATCTCGGCAACCTGTGCGGAGACTTGCGACAGGACCGCGTCGGTGGCCGTGAGGTAGGACTGGGTCGTCTCCAGGTTGCCCCGGACCTGCTTTTTCTGCTCCAGCAACCGTTGCAGGCCCAGCACGCGGAGCGCGGCCACGGGTTCTTCTCCGGGAAGCTCGAACTTCCGACCCGTGCTCAATTGGCTTTCCAGCCGGAACAGCTCCCGGAGATCGTACTGCACCTGCTGCAACACCCGTTGCTGGACAAACTGATCGCTGACCCGGGTCGTGGGGATGCCGATGATGTTGGCCATGGTTTACGGGCGGTCTAGGGTCGAGAGGTTGGGTCGGTTTGACGGTCCCGGGGTCCGGAGGGTGTCACAGGCTGACCATGATCTCGATGAGCTCTCGCACGGTGGCGATGTAGCGGGCCGACGCCTGGTAGGCATGCTGGTAGGTAATCAGTCGCACGGCTTCCTCGTCCAGACTCACCCCGCTGATCGATAGTTTCTGCCCGCGGAGCGTCTGCTCGAACACGCGATCGCCTTCCGCGCCCGCCCGGGCCAGCGCGGACCCCTGCGTGATTTCAGCCACCATGCCGTCGTAGACGAGGGACAACGACTCCCCGTACGGCGACGCAATCGGCTGATCGAGCAGGTTGGCCAGAATCTGGGCATTGGCCGTTTCGGAGTCGTTGGTGCCGTCGTCGTCGGGCTGATCCGGCGTGCGGCTTGCGGCGAACTTGGCCGGGTCGTCCTGGATGAGCCGGTTGACGTCCAGCCCGGTGGCGGTGGAACCGGTGAAAAAGGTATTCAAACCCAGCGCGGCCAGGGCGCCGCTGGTGTCGTTGGCGAAGTAGAACTCCACGTCGGAGGACTCGCTGGTAATCGTCAGTTCTCCGGTGGACGCGATCGTGGCGGCAATGCCGTCGATGGCGTCGAGCGACTCGGCCAGGTCATTGAGCGTCGTGTCGTCGCCCAGATGGTTCAGGTCGACGAAGACGTCCGTCGTCTGGGAAATCCCGGTTCTCTCGTTGTACACCTGTATCTGGAAGGACCCGTTGACGGGGGTGAAGTCCAGGCCGGCTTCGTCGAGCGGCAGATCGCCGTCGTCGACGAAGGAGACGCTGGTCAGCTCCTGGTACCCGTTGAGTCCTTGGCCGCTGCTGAAGACCTTGTTGAACTCGAACGCCAGCGTGCCGGCGAAGTAGTCCAGCCGGTCGAGGAAACCGCCCAACACGTCGTCGCGGGCCGCGACCAGCCCGTGCAGCTCGCCGCCGCTGAGCTCCAGCGGGGCATTCGTTTCGGCCACATAGACGTTGGACACGGCCATCCCGCGATCGGAGGTCTGGGCAACCGTGACCTCGCGTCGCGACCCTTCGAACACAAGGAAGGAGTTGCCGGCGTAGACGGCCACCCCGCCGGAAGGCTGCTCCCGTACCCGGATGTCGATCAGCTCGGCGAGCTCTTCCAAGGCCGTCAGCCGTTGGTCGCGGAGTCCCACCGCATCGCTGTTCGAGACGTCGCCTCCTTCCGCCCCCGTAATCCGGACGTTCAGAACCCGGATCTCCTCGGTCAATTGGTTGATCCGCTCGGCGATGTTTTCCACACGAGAATTCAAGTCGCTGCGAAGGCCCCCGACGAGCTCCGCCAGCCGGTTGATGCTGGACGCCAGGGAGACGCCGTTCAACACGGCCATCTGGCGAACCGAGACGCTTTCGGGCTGATTGAGGATCTCCGAGATACTGGAGAAGAAGTTGGTCAACGAAGTGCTCAAGTCCGTATCGGTCAATTCGTTGACCAGACCCTCCAACTCGATGTACGCTTCTTCCTGCGTCTCGCTGCTCGCCCGCTCGCTGACCGACCCGCGGAGGCGCTCTTCCAGGAAACGATCAATCTTCTGGACGACGGCCTCGACCCGGACGCCCATCCCCAGCAACACGCCGGCGTACTCCTGCGACGGCCCCGGCACGAGGACGGCTTCCTCGCGGATGTAGCCTGGCGTATTGGCGTTGGCGATGTTCTGGCCGACCACCTGGATGGCGATCTGATCCGCCCTCAACGCGTTGGTCGCCAACTGAATGCATCCGAACAGCGACATGGCCGCATTCTTTGTAGTTGTTGTGTTTTCTCGATATTCGCTAAACCGCCCGGTCTACGAGGGCACCGCGGGCGTTGACCGGCTCCTCCTTTCCATATGTCGGCTGCATCTGTCCGCCGGTCGCGATAATCTCTAACATCTGCGAGAGATGTATGAGCGTCCGCTGGACCAACACCCAATTGGTCAAGCTGTGGTGCCGCAGGAGTCGGGTCCGCCTGGTGGCCTCGTTGAGCTGATCGGTCAGTTCCTTCTTCCCCCCGTCCGGCAGGGCGGCGGCAAGCGAACGAATGTTTTCCGACGGCAGCCCTTCCTGGCCCGCCCGCGCCAGCAGCTTCGCCCGACCCGCGAGGCACCCTCGGAGCCTCTCGATCAGGCCCTGTTCGCGCTGGGTGATTTCGGCCAGACCGTCAACGTCGGCAGCCACCAGTAACTCGCGCTTCTTGGCGAGGATTTCCAGCGATTCGTCCTGAACGGCCGACAGCTCGGTCAAGAAGCTGGCCAGTTCCGACTCCCAAGCAGTTTCCATGGGGCTGCCTTGTCAATTAAAGGAACGATACATTTCTGTGACTATTCAGCCATCTGAAGGAAGGTGTAAGAAGAGGGAAAATGGAAAACGGGGAAAAAGGAGAACGAGAAATTCCAGAGCTAGACGAGGCCAGAATCACATCAATCTACCTTTTCCATTTTTCCCCTTTCCCCTTTTCCCTCATTACACATGGAGTCACTTCATTTCGCTGAACTGTTACACATTTCTCATACGTCGTCAGCTCGGCATGGTCAGAGGCACAAGACATGAGCTAGACGTCCGACGTCAGAAATCAGGAGTCGGAGTATCTGGCCTCCGTTGCGCGTCCATTTGCCGCTGCGTGGCCCCACGCGGAGGCCCGACGTTTGCTCACGAAACACCGTGCTTCTGTTGGTCGCCGCTGGCCCATTGGCTGGGGAAGGCTCAACCGTGCGTCTTACGAAACGATCCTAACGGCCCGCACAGAAATGGCTGGTACAAGTGCTCGTCAGCATGGCACGTCCCTCAAGCGCAGCGAGGTCGTGTCTTGCGAACTTACCACGCCCTTCGCTCCTCAGGGCGTGCCTCCCCATTGGCCAACCTGTTTCTGCCCAGGCATCAACTCCTGGCCCATGACTCCCAACTCCCGACTGCTCCCTTTCCCATCACCGTCGCCCCAGCGCGAACAACTCCAGCATCGGCTCGCTAAGCTTGTCGCCGCTTGTCTCGGCGATTTTCTCGGCCACGACCTGGTCGAGCTGCTGCTGGAAGATCTCTTCGGCGCGGCCGCCGTGGAAGTAGGCGGGCTTGCCGACGGTCTTCCGCATGGCACTGAGCAGTTGCCCGAACAGCGTCTGCCCAACGAACGACTGGAACGCCTCGCGGAGCTCCCCGGTGTCGGCGTCGTTGGCCGAAGGCGGCTTAGGCTCCGCGGGTTGGATCCGTGCGGGATGCACTGCGGCGGGCGTCGACAGGTTCACGCTCATCCGAGCCTTCCTCCGATGCGTGGACGTCTCGTCCGGGGGCTACGCGGCCGACGAGGCCGCCCTATCGCGGATTGTTCGCGAGGGCTCGTAGTGCCCCGATTCATCGGGTCCAAGCACTGCGAAGCGGCTTCGGACCGTATGAACGCGGTCCCTACAGACGGCGTATGAATAATCCGCATTATTCGATGATCAGTTGGGCATAGAGCCTTCCGTTGCGGTGCAGAGCCTTGAGGATCTCGATTTTGTCTTCCGAGGGGACGCGGACGGCCTCCAGCGCCGCCAGCAGGGCCTTGAGTTTTGGGTTGTCATCCGATTGGGAGTCGACCGGCACGAATTGCCCGGCGGCGACCTCGCCACCCGCCTCGACCACGATGTTCCTATGCGTGACCAGGACCGGACCGATCTCCACGTCGCCGTCGATCACGATGGTTCCGGTACGCTCGTGGATGACCACGCGGGGGCCCGTCGCCAACTCGAGCATCTCCAGGCTGAGGATCTCCGAGACGAACTGCACCAGGTAGTCGCGGTACTCCGGTGGGACGGTGACCTCGACGTGGACCTGGTCGATCGCCTTCGCCAAGCGCTCTTCGCTACTATGGGGGGCCATCCGGCTGTTGATCAGGTCGGCGATTTCCTGGGCGACCTGGAAACTCGCGTAATCGCGGTCGACAACCAGGGTGATACTCCCGTCCTCCGAGAAGGGGTTGAAAAAGTCTTCCAAGAGCTGACATCCGCGGTGGACGCGTCCGGTGGTGGCGAGCTCTTGGTCGTCGACCGTGACGTCCCCCTCGGCAAGCGCGAACACCACGGGGTTTTGCTGGGGGACGGGTCCGGTCAGCGGCGTGGAGAAGAGCCGCCCACCGGCGAGGCTCTTGGCGGAGATCGCGCTCACCTTGCAGTCGAGCCGGTCGCCCCGGCGGGCGCCGGCGGCGGGGATCGTCGTCGTGACGATCACCAGGGCGACGTTCTTGGCGTCCTTCAGCTCGGCGGCCCCATCGGCGCCCAGCGGGACGCCCAACAACTGCATCATCGTTGCCAGGCTGCGGATCGTGGGCAGCGCGCTGCTCCCGTCGCCGGTCCCATTGAGCCCGGTGACGATTCCCAAGCCGTGCAGCGTGATCTCCTCCTGCCCTCTCACCCGGCAGACGTTTCGCAGCGTTGCACTTCCTTGGGCGGACGTGCCCGGCATCCAGGAGAGGAAGAGCCCGGCTGCCAAGAGTCCGACGAGGTCCCTCGATTTCATCGGAGCGTATCCCGTTTGTTCGAGCTTCGTTTTCCGCGTCAGGCATCAGTTTCCCAAGCCGGAGCTTCAGGCACCTGGTTCCCAAGTTCCAGCTTGGGAACCACCCCACGCAACGCTCCGCCTCGCTCCCAGGGGAAACCGGAGCTCCCCTGAGACGCGTTCCCAAGCCGGAGCTTGGGAACGAGGATCACAACGTCTGCCGGCGCACGGTCAAATCGGCGAGAATCGGTCGAGAAATCGCATGAAAAACCCCCGCCGATAGCCGTCGCGCACGTGCCCCGACTCGCGCTTGACGATCCTCAGCTCGGCCACGTTCTCGCTGAGCACCGTGTTGTCGGGGAGCACGTCCTCGGGCCGAATCGACCCCATCAGCCACATCTCCCACGATTCGTTGTTGTTCTGGATTTGACGGCGGCCTTCGACAAGCAGGGTCCCGTTGGGTCGGATATCGACCACCCGGCAGGCAATCCGGAACTTCATGCTGTCCCGCGTCTCCAACTCCGACTCCGCCCGGTACTTGCTCTTCATCTCGCCGCTGATGGCGGGCTCCCCTTCGCTTTGCGGGTCGGGGCGAATGGCCAGCCCGTCGAACCCGATCCAGTCTTTGAGCACGAAGGTGCCGTCGGCCTTCTTGCGGCGGTCCATCTCCCCTTCGCTGATCACCTGCGTCTTCTCGTCGACCAGGACCACGATCAGGTCGTTGAGCCTCAGCTCCCTCGGCTCCTCGGGCGGCTGATAGTGCCAGGACGCTTCGGCCAGTGTCATCGGTCGAGGTCGGGAAGGACTACCGCGGGACGGCGAGCTGGGAGCGGTCGCGTCGGCCGCCATCCCGACCACCAGCAGCAAGGCGACGCCTAAGGACCGGCCGCCGGTCCGGAGCCAATGCCGGTTCATCTGCGATATCCTCTTGCTTGGGAGTTCAAGGTTTGGGGGTCAGGGATCAGGGGTCAGCGGTCAGGGCTCGTGGTTGGGCGACCACGGTCGCGGAGGGTCGAGGGTCGGGTTCAGGACTGACGATTCGTTGTTCCCA
The DNA here is from genome assembly GCA_964505295.1 of uncultured Planctomycetaceae bacterium. Classification (GTDB taxonomy): domain Bacteria; phylum Planctomycetota; class Planctomycetia; order Pirellulales; family Thermoguttaceae; genus DATKZH01. The sequence continues at coordinate 13,796 of CAZDHR010000060.1, read as the reverse complement.
GTTGAAGCCGACCGTCTCGACGCGGTTCGGTGAGTTCTGCCTGCCTGTGCGCCCCGAACCCCAGCCGGCTTTCTCGCCCGTCGTCCACGGTCTGGCGGCGTTTGGTGAGGAGACACCGGGCGCAGATCCGTTGAGAACGGCCGCCCCGATTCGATCCGCCTGAGCGGGCCGGGCGTACACCTCGACCTCCTGGATGCCGCTGACGCGAGCGAAGTAGGCGGCCCGGTCGACGAGCGACTCCACCTGGATCAGGTCGCCCAGGCTGCCGTCTTCTCGGGCCTTCGCCGTGCTTCGGACGCGGATGCCGGCGCTTCGCGCGTAGACGGTGATCACTTCGCCTCGACGGACCAGGAGCGGCTGGCGGATCGAGCCGCCGTCGAGGACCTTGTCTTTGGGGATGGCGTGCTTGGTCTGTTTGCCCACGACGTCGTCGATCGAGTGGAAGCAGTCGGGGCCGGCTTCGATCGCCCCGCCGGGCTCCAGCCGAACGTCGGTCGCCCGGATGATCGCGCCTCGGGCAAGCGACCGGGCGGCAACGACGCGTTGCGAGGCGAGCGTGACTTCCGCGTCGACGTCGAACCGCACCGGACCGTCGGGCGAGAGGACGGCTACCTCGAAACGCTGAATCCCTAGCCAGGGAGGCGTCCCGCCGTCGACCGAGAGCTCACTCTCCGAAGAGGCAATCGATTGGGCTTGGGGGGCGCTCAGCTTCACGTCGACGCTCCAGGGCTCGGCGGCCGAGACGTGCGTTTGGAGGTATCGCACCATGGATTGCGAGACCCGTCGTTCCACCTTTTCGACCACCGAGGCCGGCAGCGCCTCGCCCTCGACCGTTTCGGGCTCCTCTTCGGCGCGAAGGACTGCGACCTGGCTGGCCCCGGAAATCCGGTGCTCCAGCAGATCGACGCCCCGCGCCAGGAGCAGGTCCTGGAGTTGGCGCACTTGCAGGAATCGCTTCCTCCCGGACGGGGGCGTGGGAAACAACTCCACCGCCGCCAGGACCTCGGCTTGCGCGGAGTCGGCGGCAAGCACCTCGGCCACGTCGCCCAGCGTGACCACCGGACCGGAACACCGGCATTCGCGGCGGAGCTGCAATTCGGCGGCACGGACCGCCGCCGGCCCGAAAAACGCGACGCCGATGGCCGCCAGAGTGATTACGCATGTGCGCGCGGCTGATGTGATTGACATTGCGACCTGAGGTTGTCTGGTGCGAAGCCGCAAGCGGCTGATTTGCAAGTTCCCACTCCTCACTCCCGACTCCCCACTCCCGACTCCTTACTCCCCTCACATCCGCCTGAGGTTCGCTACGAGCTGCATGATTTCGTCGCCGGCCTGCACGGCCTGCGAGTTGAGCTCGAACGCCCGTTGGGTCGTGATCAGATCGATCAGCTCGCGGACCGGCTCGACGTTGGAGGCTTCGAGCACGGCTTGACGGAGCACTCCCACGCCGTTCTCGCCGGGGGGTCCCGCGGTGGGCGGGCCCGAGGCGTCGGTCTCCGCATAGAGGTTTTCGCCCAGCTTGAGGAGGCCCTCGGGATTGATGAACGTGACCAGCTCGATGTTGCCGACCTGGGACATGGTCGTCGTGCCCGGCTGACGGACGGCCACCACGCCCTGGGCACTGATGGAGATCGCGGTGGCGTCGGGCGGGATATCGATCGAGGGGTCCAACAGCCGTCCCGTGCTGGCGGAGCCGATCACCAGGCTCCCGTCCGCATTCGTCGAAAAGTTGCCCGCACGCGTGTACACCGTGTCGCCGGAGGGGTCGGTCACCTTGAAGAAGCCGCGTCCCTCGATGGCTACATCGAGCTCTCTTCCGGTTTGTTGGAACGACCCTTGTTGGAACTCCGTCTGGACGCTGGAGACCTTGGAGCCCAGGCCGATCGAGGTCCCCGTGGCCGTGAACTGCCCTGCGCTGTCTTCGGCGCCGGGCATCTTCTCATGGCGGTAGAAGAGGTCCTCGAAGTTGGGTCGTCCCCGTTTGAAGGCGGTGGTCTCGACGTTCGCCAGATTGTTGGCGATCACGTCGAGCTTCGTCTCCATGGCCGCCATCCCGGTGGCGGCCGAGTACAGTGTCTGAACGCTCATTTACCCACTCCTCATCAATCGATTCACCAGCCCGGAGAGCATCTCGTCCTGGGCTTGCATCATGTTCAGATTGGCTTCCACCGCGCGGGATGCCTCGATCAGCTCGATCATCTCCGTGGTCGGCTCGACGCCCGACATCTCCAGGTAGCCGCCGATCACGTTCCGGTCCTCTGGGGCAACCGGCAGCGGATCGGCCAGCGGCTTGAACACGTTCTCGCCCATGCGGACCAGGTCGCCGAGCGACACGGGCTGGACGACGGCCAGACTCTGCACCGTGCCGGCCTGGCGGATCGCCCCCGAGGCGGTCAGCTCCCAAGGGCCGATTTCCGGATTGACGACGACCGGGGTGCCGGCGTCGGTCAACACGGCGAACTCCTCCCCTCCGTACTGGGTGACCAGCTCGCCTCGCCCGTTGAGCAGGAAATTGCCCGCCCGCGTCAGGAACGTCTCCCCGTCCCTCCCCACCATGAAGAAGCCGTCGCCGCGGATGGCCATGTCGGTAGGCACGTCGGTCCGCTTCAGGGGGCCGGGTGCAAAGTCGGTCTTTGTCTCCTGGACGAGCACGCCGCCGCCCACGTCGTTGATCGACCCGGAGCCGGCGTAGTCTTCCCCTCGCTCGGTCTCTTCGGCGTACCGGGCCTGAAACACGGCCAGTTCGCGCTTGAAGCCGACCGTGTCGACGTTGGCCAGGTTATGGGCGATGACCTCCAGGCGAGTCGCTTGCGCATGGGCCCCCTCGGCCGAAAGGTACAGACCGTAAGGCATGACCGCCTCGCGTCGATTCCGCGAACGCGCACCCCCTGCTCGCTACCGCCTGCTGCGGCACTTTCGCGCTCGCCCATCCAGCAACCACCGTGCCAGACTGAACGCGGAGACGCGAGAAGCCCACTGGGTCGCGGGGCAACTACTGCGTGACAAAGGACTTGCCGGGTCTTGAGCCACGCGGTCTGTTGCTAAAGCCAGCTCGACACGGCGGAGCCAAGTCTGCGATTCCTGCCGAACCCGGGCGCAGAAGCGGCCGATCGCCGGATACGCTCGATGCCCCGCGCTGGCTGGAGGGTCGTGCTCAGCGCGTTTCCCGCGCCGCGCGAATCAGCTCCGTCGCGCCCCGGTCCGCCAGCTCTCGGGCGACGCGGTCGCCGAGTTCGCTGGGGTCGTCGAGCCGGCCGGCGAGCGTGGCTTCGATCTTGCGGGTGCCGTTGGGATGAAGCACCCGGCCGGTCAGCTCGAGCGAGTCGCCATCGACCCGGCCCCAAGCGGCGATCGGTGCCAGGCAGCCGCCTTCCAGGGCCGCGAGCATCGCCCGCTCGGCCAGGACGGCCGCGTGGGTGGGCCCGTGGTCGAGCTGCCCGACGACGGACCGGGTGGCCTCGTCGTCGGTCCGCGTTTCGAGGCCCAAGGCCCCTTGTCCGACCGCCGGCAGGAGGATCGCCGGAAACAAGACCTGGGTGATCCGTTCGGCCAGCCCCAATCGCCGCAACCCCGCCTCGGCCAGCACCACGGCGTCGTAGTCGCCGGCGTCGAGCTTTCGCAGCCGCGTGTCGACGTTACCTCGCACGTCCCGGATCCGCAGGTCGGGCCGCACGTGGAGAATCTGCGCCCGGCGACGCAGGCTGCCCGTCCCTACCACGGCGTCCTCGGGCAGCTCGTCCAGCGTGGCATGCTCGCGACCGACGAGCACGTCGCCCGGCGGCGCCCGCTCGGGCACCGCCGCCAGAGAGAGGCCGTCGACCGGCTCGGTGGGCAGGTCTTTCAAGCTGTGCACGGCCAGATCGATTCGGTCGTCCAACAGGGCCTGCTGGATCTCCTTGGTAAACACGCCCTGACCGCCGATCGCCGCGACCGACTCCCGCTGCTGGCGATCGCCGCTGGTCGTCACCGGGACCAGGAGGACCTCGACGCCGAGCTCCTCCAGACTCGCGCCTACCCAATCGGCCTGCCATCGCGCCAGGGCGCTTGCCCGCGTGCCAAGACGAAGACTTTTGGGGGAGGGCATGAAGGGAGCGTGACGCGGTAGGGGATCCGGGCAGAGGCCAAAATCAAGGATCGTCGGGGTCGGATTGCGCGACGTCGCTTGCGGCGATGAGCTGGGGCGGGGTCTCGGTGGCCGACTGGGTCTGGCTCATCTGGCCGGCCGGGACGACCACGCCGCAACTGACGATGAACTGAATCGCCTGGTCGATCGTGATGTCCAGGTCGACCGTCTCGCTTTTCTTCACGGTGACCGTGAATCCGGTCATGGGCATCGGCGACGTGGGGATCAGCACCGAAAGCACTTCCTCTCCCGCTCGATCCTCGACCGCCTTCAAGCTCGATCCGGTGACCAGGGCCAGGCACCAGATTCCCTTGCGCGGCCACTCCACGGCCACCACGCGCGAGTACTGGATTTCCTGATTCGCGAAGATGAAGTCGCTCACTTGCTTGACCGAGGAATAGACCTTGCGCACGAACGGGACACGGTTGATTCCCCGCTCAAACGAGCCGTAGAAGAAGCGTCCGACTCCGGCTGCCATGAACTTGCCCAGCAGGTACAGAACCAGAATGAACAGGGAGACGAACAGCACGATCACCTTCCACGGCTGGAGATACGTGATGTCGACGTAGCGACGGTACACCGCCTCCCCGGTCGCCAGATCCTTCTTCGGGAACCCTTCCTCCGCTACCTGGTCGTACACCCCCTTCGGGACGTATTCCCCTTCCGCCAGCCGCTGGTATCTGGTGCCGTCGATCACCGGGTTTCGAATAGCCCTGGCGTCGCTGGGCACGTCCCCATCCGCCCAGATTTCGGACTGCTCGCGGACATCGGCCTTGCACGAGACGATCAGATCGCGTGCCCAGCCGGTCACCGGATCGTAGACGTACTGCCGGATGATACCGAACGCCCACATGAAGATCACGATCGTCAACAGCGGAGGCAGCACCACCGCCAGGCCGCGCAGCACCGCGGTGCGAATGGGGCCTGACGGGCGCCGGGCCCCGACAAGTTGGGTCTTCCTCGCAGTCATATCGACTACCGCTCTGCTCCTCTTTTTTTCCGTAACATACCTCGGCTACCATTCATTCTTTTCGTTAGCCCGCCTCGGACAAGACCCCCGGCATGAGGGGATCGGCTTCTGCTATCTACGAGGGGCGATCTCCAGTCCCTCGGGCGAGCACGGCCACGGCGACCCGTGAGGCCCCGGCTCGCTTCAGCAGCCCGGCAATCTCGCTCGCCGTGGCGCCGGTCGTCAAGATATCATCGACCAGGATCACGCGAAGGCCATCTAAATCATATCCCGCGCGGAGCCGGAAGGCACCGCGGACGCTGGCGAATCTCTCCCTCGGTTTCAACCTCGCTTGTGGCAACGTGTTACGACAACGGACTATCATCCCCCGCGCCAACCGCACGCGCAAGTGCCGGGCCAGACCCTCGGCTAAGATCTCCGCGCTGTTCGTGCCTCGGGCCAACCGTCGCGTCCAAAACATGGGGACGGGCGCGACCAGATCCGGGCGGAACGCGGCCACGTCTCTACCCCGGCGGAGGTATAACAACCGGCCCATCACCGCCGAAAGCATGTCTCCTTTGGGGGCCTTCATCGTCAATACGGCCTCACCCAGCTTACTTCGATAGTCCCCCAGCGAGACCACCGCGTCGAACTTCAGCCGCGACCTTTCACACATCTCGCACGGCTCAGACGGCGGGTGGTCAGGCGACACGCCGGCGCCGCAACGGCGACAGTACGCCCAATCCTCGGGGGCCAGCAAGCCGCGACACGGGCTGCACAGCAGCAAACCGTCGTCGACCGAGGACAGCTCGGCGTCGCAATAGCCACAGCGAGGTGGAAACAGGAGGTCCAAGCCGCCATCGCGCCACTGCCCTGCCCAACGCGATATCCGACTCACCACCGAGGACATCCAACCGCTTCGGGAGGGCCTGGTCGCCATGATTTGCCCCGCGTTTCGCGACTCGACACGTGCCGGACTCACCGGCCATCATAACGGCTTCACGTCCCCATAGGCAGCGTCGTCTTTCGCCTTTGCCGATAGCCCGGTCGACGCCTCGGGCCGGGGTCCCCGCATTTTGCTCCTGCCGTTCGCCGAATTGCCCTGGAGTCGCGGGCCGTCTTGCGTTACTCTCCCAGGTTCTCAGGGCTGGTGCCTTCCTGGTGCCGGCCGATCCGAGATACGCTGCTCAGGTTGCTCATCGGCGTGGCGCGGAGCACGGGCATCTTGCCTCGGCTTCCAACCAGACGCGCCTTGCCTGGACAATCCATCGCACGGGCTGGAAGCCGGTGCGGCGAGGCCCCCCCGGGCCACGCGTTTTGCGAACGATTCGGGCCAGCATGATCCATCGGAGGGAACCATGCCGAAACTCTTGCCTTCGGTCCTGCTCGCCGCTGCCGTGTTTGGCGGCTGGTACTTTTGGACGAACTTCGACATCGAAGGGATTGAGTCGCTGAGCGTCAAGCCACGCACTGGTGAGTCGGGCGCCGGGGGCTCGGACGACGGAGTGCCCGAGCAACCGCCGGTCCCGCAAGGGCAGAAGACGATTCGCATCGCCGCGATCAACCTCGGCCCGTTCGATCAGCAAAAGCTGAGCAAGCAACACGTCGTCGATCGGCTCGCTCAGGTGATCCGGCGGTTCGACGTGGTGGCCATCCAGGACGTTCGGGCGCGCGACCAGGGGATCTTGCTCGATTTCGTCGAACAGATCAACACCGAAGGGCGGCACTACGACTTCGCCGCGCCGCCCAGCGTGGGACGGGAGCCCGTCGAGCAATATAGCGCGTTTCTGTTCGATCGGGCCACCGTCGAGATCGACCGAAGCACGGTCTGCGTCGTGCAGGACGACGCGGGCCGGTTTCGCCGCGAGCCCTTGGTGGGCTCGTTCCTCGCTCGGGGCCCAAGCCCCAACGAGGCCTTCACCTTCACGCTGGTCAACGTCCACACCGACGCGAGTCGGGTCGTGGCGGAGCTGGATTTGCTGGACGACGTGTTCCGCGCGGTGCGGGACGACGGTCGCGGCGAGGACGACGTCATCCTGTTGGGCGACCTCGGGGTCGATGATCGCCACCTGGGCGCCCTGGGGCAAGTGCCCAACATCACCTGGGCGATCTCCGACGTGCCCAGCACCACCCGGGGCACCCGACTCGTCGACAATCTCCTCTTCGACCGTCGTGCGACCACGGAGTTCACGGGCCGGTCGGGCGTGGTCGACCTGATCCGGGAGTTCGAGCTGTCGATGCGCCAGGCCGTGGAGATCTCCGATCACCTGCCGATTTGGGCGGAGTTCAGCGTCTACGAAGGGGGTCAGGTGGGCAACGTGGCCGGCAGCCCCGAGAATCCTCCCCGATAGAGGGGGTTCAGCGATGGACGCCCCTGCCAGCCTCCCCTCTTTCGGGTTATCGTCCGGTCCGAACTCATGTGGGATCGGTGTTAAAGCCAAGCCTGCCGGGTTACAATAGCAGAACGTTGTCTCGTCCCGCGCACTACTCCGCTTCACAGGGGGTGCTGGTCATGTGGCGCATGGATCTTGACGACTGCTTGGAAGAAGACGACGTGTTCGATCCCCACGTCGTGCGATGCCGGCCGGTGGAGGACGACGAGGCGGAGATCATCGAGGCGATCTGCCTGGCGGCCACACCCGGCCCGCTGGTCACCGACGACCTGTCCAGCGGCGAAGGCGCCCTCGTCGCCACCTTGCCCGACGGACGGCACATCGTCAGCGTGCGACCGCCGGCGAGCTGTCCGGAAGACGCTCGTTCGATGGCCGCGGCAAACGCTCAGTTGATCTGCGAGGCCCGCTCGTTGTTGTTGCGGCTGTTGCGAGATCGGCAGCGATGGGAGCGTCGAGAGGGGTGCTTGCTGGAGAAGATCCGCGAGCTCGAGGCGTTGCTCGAACAGCAGTACGAGCCGGTGGAGTCGTCGGAGTGGCCCGGCGGAGATCCCGCTCCTTCGCATCCGCGGTAAGCATGAGGCGCTGTCGATAATCATCGCATGAAGCTGTCGGGCCGTTTTCACGAAGCGTTGGTGTACGCAACCGAGTTGCATGCCGATCAACGGCGGAAGATCTCGGGCGTGCCCTACGTATCTCACTTGCTGCGGGTGGCGGGGATCGCCATCGGCCATGGTGCCGACGAGGATGAGGCGATCGCCGCCCTGTTGCACGACGCCGTCGAGGACCAGGGCGGCGCGAAGGTCCGCGAAGCGATCCGCCGGCGGTTCGGAGACCGGATCGTCGAGATCGTCGACGGCTGCACCGACAGCGATCAGCAGCCCAAGCCCCCGTGGCGGGATCGCAAGAAGGCCTACCTCGCCCGATTGAAGCGCGCTAGCGCGTCCGTGCGCCTCGTGTCGGCTTCGGACAAGCTGGACAACTCGCGATCGGTTCTCATCAGCTACCGCTGGCTCGGGGAATCGCTTTGGGAGAAGTTTGCCGGGGGCCGCGACGGGCTCTTGTGGTACTACCGCAGCGTCGCGGAGATCTTGAAGGAAGCCGGCACGAGCCCGTTGGTCGACGAGCTGGACCGCGTCGTCTCGGAGCTCGAGCGGACGGTGGCACAAGGGGGCGTCGAGCGAGAGAAGGTGGAGCCCGGAAAGAAGACCGCCTCGCGCAAGAAGCCCGCCAAAGCAAGAAGGGGTGCGAAGGCCAAGAAAGCGGCGAAAACGAAGGGGGCCGCAAAGCCGAAGACGCCCGTCAAGAAATGTCGCGTTGCCAAGCGAGGCAAGACGACGAAGAAGGCGGCGGTCAAGAAATCCTCTTGAAATTGGGCCAGCGCGTCCAGTATGGTTGACAGGCGATTGACGGGTATCTGAAGAGCCAGACACACTGGGTGTCCAGAAGAGCCCACCGCTGGAAGAGATTCCGGCGGCGGGCTTTTTTTTGCGCGCCCTCCAAGAAGCGACCTTGTGGACACGCTTCGAGATCGCCGGCGCCATCCGACCAGCCAGGGAGTCCCGATGATCGCACCCTCGGTCGTCAACCAAATCAAGCGCCTGTTGGCCGAAGGCAAGTACAGCCAGCGGAAGATCGCGCGGATGACCGGCGTCAGCCGGGGGACGGTCGGGGGGATCGCCAGCGGCAAGCGTCCCGACTACGAGGCGATGGTCAGAGAGCGGCAGTCGGAATTCGACGAGCCGACGGGGCCGCCCCAGCGCTGTGCGGGGTGCGGCGGGATGGTGCACATGCCCTGTCGCTTGTGCCGCGTGCGAAAGCTCGTCGCCGAATCCCGCATCGCCCGGCCCCCCCTCAGACGCGACGAGCGCCTCCGCCTCGACCTTTCCGAGGACCACCGGTTGCGGTACGAGCGAATCCGCCTGCGGCGCGCAAAGGAGGGACCGGGCCGTGGCGGGAATTAGGCTGGCGAGCGTCGAAAGCGCGTCTGTCGTGCTTCGTTGGCGAAGCCGCAAGCGGCTTTGCCGCCGACTGCCTGCCGTTGGCTGCCTGCTGATCGCTGCGATCCTGCAATCGTCGGTGGTCGGGCAATGTACCCCGGACCGGTGCACGCCGGCCGGCACGCCGCACCCGGCCGTCGTTCGGGTGGTCCAAATCGCCCCGAGCGGCAACCGGTGCTACGGGTCGGGAACGCTCGTGCACAGAGATGCCCAGCAGGGGATCGTGCTGACGTGCGCCCATCTGTTCCGCGAGGAAGCGGGCGACGTGGCCGTGACGTTTCCCGGCGGGCGCCCGCTGGAAGCCGAGCTGGTGGCGATCGACCCGGCCTGGGACCTGGCCGCGCTTCGGATTGCCGCGCCTCGGGCGAACCCGGTTGCGGTCGCCGCCGATCATCCCAAGCCGGGCGATCGGCTCCAAAGCTGCGGATATGGGTCCGACGGCCGATACTGGTGCAATCAGGGAAGCACGCTGGGATACGCCAGGACCGCGACCACCGCCACGTACGAGACGCTCGAGCTGACCGGGCGCGCCCGCGATGGCGACTCGGGCGGGCCGGTGTTCAACGAGCGGGGCGAGCTGGCGGCCGTTCTGTGGGGGACCGACGGCCGGATCGTGGGGGCCACGTATTGCGGCCGGGTCCGCAAGTTCCTCGCGCGGATCCTGTCGCTGGGCCATTTGCCCCGGCAGGGGCCCGAGGCCGTTCCGGTTGCGCCCTCGCCCTCGCCCGGCCAACCCGCTCAGCCCGGGCGGGACGACCCCCTGGAGAAGATCCGCGAGCAGTTGGACGGGTTGTCCGGCCGACTGGACGACGCCAAGCGGCAGCGGGCGGAGGGGGAGCGGTCTTGGAGCCAGCGCATGGAGAAGCTTGAAGGGGCGGTCGCCCTGATTGCCGGTCTGCGCGAGCGCGTCGAGCGGGCCGAGCAGACGGTCGGCAGCGACAACCTCCGTGGGATCGTGCGGGAAGTGGCCGGCGGGGTCCTCGCCGACCGGGGGCCCAGCCTGGCGCAAAAGCTCCTACCGGGCGTCCTGGCAGCCCTGGGCTGGACCGGCCCGCCCTCGATTGCGGCGATCGTCGCGCTTCGCCTCGTTACGGGCATCGTGCGACGACGCGTGAAAAAGCGAAGACGGCGAGGGGCCAAGGATGGTGGCTCGAGCTCCAAGCGTCCCAAACCCTTGAACGACGACTACGCCAAGCAGCTCGCCGGGGTGTACGCCCTTTCCGGCCGCAGCCCGATCGCCGACGTCACGCTCGGGCGGGAGTACGACGAGGAGCTTCGCCGGGCGGAGGAGAGCAGCGATGCCGGGCTGGCCCGCTGGGCCCGGGCCTTGCGCGAGCGAGTAGCCCGGAGGTTCTATCGCATACACGACCAGTCGCCGACGCCCGCCGAGCCGCCGGAAGGTGACGGGGTGACGGGGTGACAGGGTGACAGAGCAGGAACAACACGTCTCAACCCGGAACCATGTGAGCGTAGGGTGCGTGCGTAATTACTAGAAACAAAATCATCCAACCGCGAGGGAGTCAACTACCATGTCTGGGTCCGGTAAAGACACTTTCGAGGACGCGATCACGCGGTTCCGCAACCGGTCGATTCACACGTACGTGGGGCACTGCTTGCTGTTCCGCGGGCAGATCTTGCAGGACGGCGAGTTCGGCGTGCAGAGCGGCTGGGACACGGCCACCAACGATTTCATCATGGAGCACCTCGTACGCCTCGACTTCCTGCGACGCAAGATCACGCACAACCCGCAGCAGGTCGAGATCAAGACGCTCGAAGAGCGCGCCCGCGACCTGAGCATCTCTCTGCCGGACGACGTCAATCAGTTCAGCCCGGCGGGCGATGAGGTGGCGCGTCCCGCCGGCCGGGAGTTCGACTTGCCGTACCGGGTGGACGGGTCGGACCCGAACATCCCGCTCTTGAGCGAGGTGGACCTGCGGAATGTCGACGCGCGGATGTTCGTCACGGCGCTGGACCAGCACGTCGTCGAGGCGACGCGTCTGGACAGCCGGTTCGCCACCTACCGGATCACGCCCCGCGAGTCGTTGATGCTCTACGCGTCGCTGGCCGAGATGTTCGACATGGCCGTCTCGTTCGGCGGCGATGCCAACCGGGTTCCGATCCCGCACGGCGTGCGACCCTCCGAAGAGCCGCAAGGCCCCGCGGCCAGCCCGAATCGCGAGAAGGGGGCGTCGGCCGGCACGGGGGGAACGGCGTAGGATCGGGCGAGTGACGAGGTGAGGGGGCGAAGGGGTGAAGGGGTGACGGGGTGACAAGGTGAAACTTCCTGTCCTTGGCTCGTCGTTTTCGCTCGTTCCCAGGCTCCAGCCCCTCCTCGTTCCCAAGCTCCAGCTTGGGAACGCACTTGAGATTCGCCGCTCCGTAAGGGGCGAAACAGCGCTTCGCGGTCCGGGGTTCCCAAGCTGGAGCTTGGGAACCAGTGGAGTAGTCTTTCGGCGGATCCTATGTACGTTTGTCACCCCGTCACCTTGTCACCCCCTCACCCGGTTTGCGTGTCTGTCTTGCTGCCAAGGGGAGTTCATGAACGTCCGTGATCGCATCAAGGGGTTGCGTCGGGTGAAGGCGAGCCGGTTGCGGCCGCACCCGAAGAACTGGCGCACGCACCCGGTCGCCCAGCAGGACGCCGTGCGGGGGCTGTTGGCGGAGATCGGCTATGCCGACGCCCTGCTCGCCCGCGAACTGGACGACGGATCGCTGGAGCTGATCGACGGGCATCTTCGCGCGGAGATCACACCCGACGCGGAAGTGCCCGTGCTGGTCGTCGACCTCGACGACCGGGAGGCCGCCAAGTTCCTGGCCCTGCACGATCCGCTGGCCGAGCTGGCGGAGCCCAACGGCCAGTTGTTGGCGGAGCTGTTGGAGCACGTGGAGACGCAGAGCGAAGCGGTTCAGGCCGTGCTCGATCAGGTGCTCTCGTCGGCCAAGCCTTGGGAAGCCGAACCCAGCCAAGAACCGCCCTCGGAAGTCGAAATCCCCGAGTCGTACCAGGTGGTGGTCGAGTGTGAGGACGAAGCCGAGCAGAAGGCCCTCTACGAGCGCTTCACGTCCGAAGGGCTCAGGTGCCGGTTGCTGACGTTGTGATGGAGGATGAGAGATGAGGGATGAGAGATGAGAGATGAGGGATGGGGGATGGGGGGATGAAGGCTCTCGCAAAGGTGCCAAGACGCAAAGGGAGGGATACAGAACGTGGGGCCATTCAGCTATCTGAATTGAGATGTGGTAGGGGGGAACAGGGAGAAGGAGAAAAGGGAGGACGAGCAATTCCAGAGCGGGATAATGAGTTTATCCCACCAGTCTTGTTTTTCCATTTTCCCCCTTTCCCCTTTTTCCTTATTACACATGGAGCCACTCCATTCGGCCAGACCGCCGGGAGAACTCTTCTTCCTTTGCGTCTTGGCGCCTTTGCGAGAGGCCTCTTACTCACACTGCCATCATTCACGAAGCCATGCCGCAGATCGACGTCACCGTAACTTGCCCCGTATTTGACTCGTTCCGCGTCGAGCAGGTGGGCGGGATGTTCGACGTGCCTATCGCCGCGCGGGCTTCGGAGCGATTTAGCCTCGAAGTTCCCGAGCTGGGGGCCGATTGGCGGATCGGGCTCATCGTCGGCCCTTCGGCCAGCGGGAAGAGCACCATCGCCCGGAGGATGTTCGGCGACGCGCTCTATCGTGGCGGCGACTGGCCCCGGGATCGGGCGGTCGTGGACGGTTTGGGGGACCGGCCGATCAGGGAGATCACGGGCTTGTTCACGGCCGTCGGGTTCAGCTCGCCGCCGAGCTGGATCAAGCCGTACCACGTGTTGTCGGGCGGCGAGCAGTTTCGGTGCGACCTGGCCCGGGCGATGGCCTGGGCGAACGCGCGAGGAGAAGGGAGTAGGGAGAAGGGAGAAGGGAAGAGAGAGAGGGGAGAAGGTAGTTGGGAGAATGGAGGAGGGAAACACGAGAACACGGGTTCCGACTCGGTACGCGCCATTTGCAGTTCCCCACTCCCTACTCCCACCTCCCCATCTCCCACTCCCCACTCCTTACTCCCTACTCCCCCCTCCTCGCTGCCGGTCGTCGCGTTCGACGAGTTCACCAGCGTGGTCGACCGCAACGTGGCGCGGATCGCGTCGGCGGCGATCGCCAGGGCGGTGCGTCGAGGGGTCGCCCGGTGCCGCTTCGTGGCCGTCACCTGCCACTACGACGTCACCGACTGGCTCCAGCCCGACTGGGTGATTGACATGGCCACCTCGACCTTCACCCGGAGGTGTCTTCCACGACCGCCGATCCGGCTCGAGATCTTTCGTTGCCGGCATGGTGCGTGGCGGTTGTTTG
>CAZDHR010000059.1:0-22822 GCA_964505295.1 uncultured Planctomycetaceae bacterium | reverse complement strand
CTCCAGCGCGAACAGCGCGTCGACCTTGACGACCACGTGGGTGAAGTAGACGGGCCGCGTGGGCGCCGTGCGTCGAACGTAATCCACGGCCGAATCGGCCAGCTCGCGCTGATACGGAAGTGGATAGTCCTGAAGGAACGCCATTCCGGTGCGGTTTTGCTCCACGTGGGCGACGTAGTAGCACGGGTAGAGCCGGTTCCAATCGGTGAACAGCACGGCGTCGTCTTCCAGATGGGCGACCAGCAGGCGGACTTCCCGGTGAAGCTCCGCGGAATCGCTCGGCCGCGACGGCTCTGCCGCGGGCGGTACCCAGCATCGCCGATGCCCCCCCTCGGTCCAGGCGGCCGGCAGCGCCATGGGCGAGGCGACCACGGCCACGCCGAGGATGCCCACGATCGCGTTCAGCACCGCGGATGAGTGCCCCGTCCGTCCCCTTCGTCGCGCAATCGCCGCCCAGAGATCGACGGCCAGCGCCAGCCCGGCCACGCCGAACACCACCACCGGCACGTACGTGGCGAGGTACAGGAGATGGACGTGGGGCGTTTCGTAGTGCAGGTCGAAGACGAGGTGCCCGAGCAGGGTCAGCACCAACAGCAGCGTCATCCTCCAGGATTTTCTGCCCAGCCAGAACACCCCGCCGGCCGCGGCCGCCAGCCACAACGGGGGAAGCTCGCGGGGCAGGTTTACCAGGTAGTCGACGGCCTTCTGCCGGGCGACCTTGCGCGGCTCGGAGAACAGACCGTCGCGGTAGGGCAGGGCGGCGAGGCTCAGTCGCACGCGGTCGCGGAAGCCGTCCACGTCTGCCGGCCCGAGCCCCCACACCGAACGTGAAGGGGTAATCACCGTATGGAAGTAGCTTGCCGGAGAATCGGCCCGATCGATCGTCCAGAACGCGGCCACCAGCGCGCCCAGGCCGACGGTCGTCCCGGCCGCCGCCGCTGCTCCATGGACAAGCCATCGTCGCGGGGTGACGACCACCAGGACGAGAGCCGCCGGAACGATCAGCAGCACGCCCGCATGGACGCCCAGGCCCACGGCGGTCAAGCACGCCGCGACCGCAAGCCAGCGAGATCGGCCACTCTTCTGCCACGCGCTGAGCGCGAGGAGGATCGCCAGCACGAGCGCGATCGCGCAAGCGTACGCCTCGGCAACGATCGCTTGGGACCAGAACGTCGGCGAGACGGCCAACGCCGTCGCCCCGGCCACCGAAACCCAACGCCGACCCACCAGCGATCGGCCCACCAAATACGTCAGCCCGACGGCCGTTGCCCCCATGACGGCCGACAACAGATTGACGCGGTACGCCACGTCGCCCACGGGCAGAAACGCGGCCAGCCGGGCCAACAAGACGTAGACGGGCGCGCCGGCCGGATGGGCATAGCCGGGCGCGGCGGCCAACGTCTGGAACTCGCCGCTTGCGCCGCCCAACAGCCCCGGGGCCAGCGTCGCGAGATAGACGCCGAACGAGACGACCCCCAGGGCCGCGGCGATCGACAGATCGGCCCAGTCGACCGGAGCCTCGGGCGCAACAGCCCTATCCGGAGGTTGTGTTTCGCCCGCCTCGTCGGCTTGGTGCGACCGTTCGGCCATGAGAGCGTTGCCCGGTTCAGCAAGCGGATTCTTGCCACCCCTGAAGATACCACGGCCGCCCAGCCGATGCCACACGGTCCCCGGTCACCGTCTCGTTCCCATGCTTCGCGTGGGAATGCACGGGGCAGACGCTTCGCTTCCGGGGCGGCGCTCGGCCGGGAACGAGTCGGGCCATAGTCTTGACGATCAGCCGGCCCACTTGTATTCTGCAAACGCGTCGTCGCAAGGCTCTCGCACGTCGCTGGCGCGGCCCGAAGCCCCTCCATCTGCGAACGCTCGAACCGACCGCCCTATGTACCAGAGCCATCCTGGAGCGAATCAACCATGACTATCCACCGTCGTCAGTTCCTCCGTCGAGCCGGCCGGGCCACGCTTGCCGCGGGCGCGTTCAGTGCGTTCGGTGCTCCTTCGAGTAACGCAGAGCAAAGTCAGGCTTCCGCGGACCCCGCCCCGTTCCCCATCGTCGATACCCACCAGCACCTCTGGGACCTCGACGTGGTGCGCCTGCCGTGGCTCGAGTCGGCCGGGCATCTCAACCGGAGCCACGTGACCAAGGACTACCTCGAGGCGACCCGCGGCTTGAACGTGGTGAAGGCCGTCTACATGGAAGTGGCCGTCGACCCGAGCTGCCTGGTGACCGAGGCGGAGTACGTCATCGAGCTTTGCAAGCGGGACGACAATCCGACGGTCGCGGCCGTGATCGGCGGACGGCCCGCCGAAGAAGGCTTCGCCGAGTACATCACGCGGTTCAAGGGCAGCCCGTACGTCAAAGGCATCCGGCACATCCTCCCGGGCAACACCCAGGACCTCTGGTCGCAGAAACAGTTCCTCCGCAGCATCCACCTTCTCGGCGAGCTGGGCATGCGCTTCGATCTCTGCATGCCGCCGGCCCGGCTGCTCGACGCCGCCCGGGTGGTCGACCAGTGTCCCGACACCCGGTTCGTCCTCGACCACTGCGGCAACGCCGATCCCGTGGCGTTCATGTCGGCGAAGCGAAGGGAGTCGGCCCAACCGAGCCGCCCACCGCAGCACGATGCCGACCAGTGGCGCCGCGACCTGGCCAAACTGGCCGAGCGCGATCGGGTGGTCTGCAAGATCTCGGGCATCATCGCCCGGGCGCCCAAGGAAAACTGGACGCCCGACGACCTGGCCCCGATCATCAACCACTGCCTCGACACGTTCGGGCCGGACCGAGTGATCTTCGCCGGCGACTGGCCCGTCTGCACGCGCGTGGCCAGCCTCCGCGAGTGGGTGGGAGCCCTCAAGCAAGTCGTGGCGAGCCGCCCGGCGATCGAGCAGCGAAAGCTCTTTCACGACAACGCCGTGCGGTTTTACGGGCTGAACCGGAAGTAGGGCGGGTCGAGGGACGAGACCCGCGTCCCTGTTGATTCATGCGCTCGTGGGTCTCGTTCCTCGACCCACCCTACGGGAACTCACGGCGCGCCGTGGCTATTGCACCTTGAGCATATAGTGCGTAAGAACCACGCGGAATCGCTGCGGGGAAGGCTGGGCGGCGGACTGGACCTGGGCGGTCTGCGGCGAGACGAGCCCGATGACCAGCCAGTTCGTGCCCCGGGGCGATTTGCTCAGCGTGCCTCCCACCGGGACGACGACCCGTTGCTCGGTGCCCTGGATCTCCAAGAGCAGGGCGTTGGGGGCGTTGCCGGCGACCGTGGTGAACAGCATCACGCCCTTGCCCGGGTCGTCGACCGATTCGACGGCATACTGATTGATCGCCCTGGATTGCCGCGCGCCCCAGCCGGCGCTCCGCATCTGGAAGAAGAGCTGATCGGTGAAGCCCACCAGGTGGCGAACCGCTTCCGGCGGCGCACGGACCTCGCGAGGAAACACCTGGAGGTGCTTGGCCAGGAACATCTGCTTGGCCAGCTCGGCGAGCGTTTGGTACTGCTCGGGCTCTTGCGGCGTCCAGGCGAACTGGCGGCCGGCGTCGAAGAGCTGCTTCATTCGTCCCGCGGAGATGACCACCTGGCCCGGCCGCACTTCCGTGTCGCCTTCGCCCAGGGCCTGCGCCACGGGTTGTGCAGGCGGAAGCGGTGTGACTTCCTCGGAGGCACCCACCACCAGCTCGCGGAGATACCGCACGTGACTGGCATAGCCGAACTCGGCCTTGACGTTGATGAATGTGTTAACTCCAAGGACCCGACCGTCCTCCGCCAGCAGCGGGCCGCCGCTGTTGCCGGGCGAGATCTTCGCGTCGTGCTGGACCCAGACGAGATCGTCCGGCGCCTTCATCGCCCGGACGACCTGCGCCTGCGAGCCGGAGAGCACGTCCGCCGTGGTCAGCACCCGGCTCACGACCCCCTTGGAAAGCGAGAAGTCGGCGTTGAACGGGTGGCCGAACGCGGACACCTGGGAGCCGAGCCGCGGCGTGCCTTCGTAGCCGATGTCCAAAACGGGAAGCCCCGGCGGGGGATCGACAAGCTGGACGATCGCCAGGTCGTGGTCCGGGCGCGCGGCCACCAGGCCGGCCAGCCGGCACTCGGTCCCGTCGGCGAACATCACTCGGGCGGCCGTCGTGGCATGGGCCACGACGTGATGGTTGGTGGCGACCCAGCCCCGGGGGTCAACGAGAAAGCCGCACCCGTACTGCACCCGCGCCTGACCGGCCATCGGCATCTCGAACTTCACGATCGCCCGCAGCACGCTCTCCAGCGACTTGGCGGTGATGCGCCTTGGCGGTTCGGCCGTCTCGCCGTCCTCCGGCGTGGCGGCTTCGCCCTTGCGCGCGCCCACGGTCCCGGCGTCTTCCGACGCTTTGACGTCATCGGCGTCTTCGATGTCGACGTCGTCGGTCGCGCTGGCGGCTTGGGCGGGCTCCTCGGCGGACGGGGCGGCTTGCGAGGCCGCTTCGGCGTGCTCCGGCGCGGGCTGCTCGCCGCTCGGCGGCTTCGCAGCTTGACCGGGCGATGCCGGAACACTGCGCGGCTCGTCCCGATCCACTTCCGCAACGACCTCGGGCGACGCGTTCGGGCCGGATGCCACGTACAGTCCGATGCCGACGATCATCCCGATGAGGACGACGGCCAGCGCCGCGAGCGACGCCCGCAGAGCGATGGGGCGAAAACCGGTGTCGGCAGGAGGGCTTTCCGGCAACGGGGGCGGAGCCGGCGGGCCGTCGGGAGCCGGGACTCCCGACGCGGACGACTCGCGCGAGCGGTGCGCCGAATCCCCGGCAGGTTCCGTTGGTGGCGCGGGCGGCGTCCCCCTTGTTGAGGAAGGCGGTTTCGCCCGGGATTTCTCCCGCGGCTCCTGCGGGCCACGCAACTGGAGCATCAGGCCGCAGCCGGGACACTTCCCGCCCGTCTCGGCAAGCTCGTCGGCCCGCCCAAACGCGTAGCCGCAAACGGGGCAGTTCGTGCGACTGGCCATGCGTGAAAAGGAGTTCGATGCCCACTGTTGGGGGGCGGGGGGAACCGGCTTGCACCCGCCGTAGACCCAATGTCAGTCTACCCCAACCGGCAGGATACGGCCAGCGGCGGCCTCCGATCGAGCCAATCGCCGGATTCCCGGCCGGGCGTGAAACGAATCGGGCCTTCGCGGCGTCCTAACCTTCGATAGGGGAGCAAGCCACGAAGTCTGGTGGGCGGTCGCCTTCCGACGAGCCTCTCTGTAAAACCCAAGGAGTGTTGCAATGCGACGACGTACTGCCGCGATGGGAGTGGTCGTGCTGGCTGCGATGCCCACGGTCGCCTCGGCCAGGATCAAGGGACTTGTAGGGCCCATGCTTCCAGCGCTCTCCCGAGGCAGAGCGTTGGGAGCTGGGTCGGTCCGGTTATGAGGAATGTACGGCCGTCCAGTCGGGCGGCCCTTATCATTGGCGGCGCGCGTTGACCCCAGTAAGCTAAACTTGTGTGGAAACACGAGTTTTTTATAAGGGGCGCGCAGTCTCGTGCCGATCGGCAAAGAATCGCCCTAAAGCGCAAATACGCGAGTAATGGCACGCCGACCCGTTCGAGGTACTTCCTCGTTGGGCTGATCGGGGTGCCGGGCAGTTCTTCCAGAAAACCGGCAACACGGTGCTGGCCCGTCTACAGACCGTTGGGAATAAGAATAGCCGCTCACATCATGCGAGCATCGCTGCCCATCGCGCTGGCTCTGGTCGCGTCCACACCATGCTGGGGTGCAACGGTTGAAGAGGTTGCCGAGCGTGCCCTGCCCGGCGTTGTTCACATCGTGACGTACGACGTCACCGGCGCTGGGATTGCTGAAGGCAGCGGATTCTTCGTTTCCCCGCGAAAGATCATCACCAACGAGCACGTGGTTGACGGGGCCTATTCCGCGGAGGTCTTCACGGATCAAGAGTACTACGATCGGGTTACAATCCTCAACGCCGACAGGCACAGGGACTTGGCGATTCTCAGCGTGGACGCTGAGGATGAGATCCCCTTGCAGATCAACCCGGATGCGGAGCTGAGGCCAGGGCAGCGAGTGATAGTCATTTGGCCATCCCCTTGGACTTGACAAGACGCTCTCCGACGGGCTGATCAGCGGCGTGCGAACCGTTGACCAGATCCAGGAGATCCAGATCACGGCCCCCATCTCAAATGGAAGTAGCGGCAGCCCCGTGCTCGACGAGGAAGGCCGTGTCATCGGCGTCGTGTATGCGGGATTCGACGAAGGGCAGAACCTCAACTTCGCTATCGGCATCGAGACCCTCACCGAGTTTCTCGCTCGGGAAGAAAGCCCGCGGCAGCTCGAGGTTGCGGGCTCCTATGTGCCGTGGCGAGTCGTCG
Organism: uncultured Planctomycetaceae bacterium; assembly: GCA_964505295.1. GTDB lineage: Bacteria > Planctomycetota > Planctomycetia > Pirellulales > Thermoguttaceae > DATKZH01. The sequence goes on along the minus strand of CAZDHR010000059.1, from coordinate 16,478 downwards.
TGAAATGGATGGTAACAATCACTGTTGCCCTCGTTGCGCTCGCTCTCGGCGGCGGGTGGTTGATTATGATCGCTGTCGTGGGCATCGTACGGCTCTGGCATGTGCTCTCTTGGCTCTCGAAATCCATCTACGGGCTTCTGACGCGGCCCTTCAGGCAGCGTCGTCACGCGACCGGTCCGGCCACTCGCCAGGCGTCGCCATTGTCTCGGCGGGATCGAAGCCACGTTGCGGTCCGGCGCAGCCTGATGGTCGCTGCGGTGTTAGTCATCGCCGCCAGTTGGCTCCTCTCCGCAAGCGTCAATTCGGCCACCAACCCCGCCAACCCCACCGACCCCAAAGAATCGACGGTTGCTCAAATCGAGCCCGCGCCAACCACGGACACCCAAAGCGTAACGGTCTACATCACCCGAACCGGAAGCAAGTACCACCGCAACGGCTGCCGCTATCTCGGTCAGAGCAAGATTCCCATTTCCCTCAAGGACGCGAAGCAGCACTACGGCCCGTGCTCGGTCTGCAATCCGCCGAGGTGAAGTTGACTGAAGGCGTCATGGCCCTGGCCAAGTAACGTAATCCTGTTTTCAGAAAGCGCAGTCATGGACACAACTACACTAATCTCACTCACTGGGACCTTCCTTCAAACCGTGGGCGAAGTTGTCGCAGACTTGACGCGGCGAGACCTCGCTACCATCAATGTCGATTTGCTCAACCTAGAGCGGACCGAATTGGCTGAAAAGCTCGATGATTTCAAATCGCAGTTGGACGCTGCCGTCAACGAGCAGAAGGCACGGGCTGAACAGGACCTAATCTCCCGTGGTCTCGCGAATACCACTGTTCGACAGAGCACTCTTCGAGGGATCGAAAAGGACGCGAGTATTGAATTGGAAAGGGCGACCCGTGAGTACAACCGTGCAATCGAAAAGATTGCACTGTTGGAACGGAAGGTGACTGAACAGGCTCGCCCCTGGTGGAAAAGGCTATTCCGTGGTTGTGCAGCGCCTCGTGAATGAGTGCCGTTCAAATTGGCCACACATTGGAGGGCAAATGATGTTCTGGAGTTCCGTCGGCCAAGGACTTAGCACATTATCCCATTGGGAGGTTTGGGTTGGTATTCTCGCGATTGGCGGCGCAAACCTCGCGCTGCTATTTGCCGTAGGATGGATATTCGCTTCCAGTAGGTCGGTCGGCGGTGCTGCATCCGCAATGGGTTTCCACATGATCGGTGGCCCGATCATTGAGGCGACCGCAATTACGGCATTTGTCGTTCTGTTGCTTCCCACGCTGCTTGGTGGCGATGGATTCACACCTTCGGAGATGGCCATCGCGCTGATGCCGCGCGCAATCAAATACGGGTTGTGCGCACTGCTCTTCGTTATCACTCTCTGCTTTGTGCCCGTTGTCGGTCAACTCATCACCAACGTCCCTGGGCTTGCCACATTTCTTCAGGGAATCTTGATTCTCCGACCGGTCTCCAGGCTGATAATCACCGCGACTCTTGGCAAGGAACGGATGTCCAATGATGTCTTTCCCGGTTTCTTTGCGTGCGTCGGCTACTTCATCGTTGGCCTTATCCTCACGGCGATAGCGTTCATGTTGATTTCGGTCGTCGCCGACAGGATCAGACAAGAACGCGATCCCGTCGGACACATGCTCGACCAATACGGACAGGAACCCACAGCCCTTCAATCCCTTGTTGGTCTATTTCTTGGTCCATCACTTGGTGTGATCCCGCTCTTAATGTACGGCCAGCATATTGCAATCGGTGTTCAACGAATCATGGCCACAATCCCGGGATAACGGAGCCGGGTGCGATGCTCACGCTTGCGTGAGCATATATCGATCGGAGCACGGCATGTGCACGACCAGCGTGGCCACGGCGACTTAGCTGCGCGCCAAACCGCCACGTGATGGCAAGTGTTAGGGCAGAGGGAAGAAACGAGGAGAGAACGATGTTGGCCTTCATGCTGTATGTGGTCGTCATGTTGTGGGTCATTAGCGTGGTTGTGACGCTTCCGCCTTGGATAGCTGCACGATGGCCTAAGGGTCGGGACATGATCGGCTTCTTCATGGCTTGCGGCTCATCCTTCGCACCCAGCTTTGTGATCGATCTTCTGCTGCTGGCCATTCTCGGCAAGGTCCCAAGCGGCAACGTTATCGCCCCCATATTCACGTGGTCTGGCCTTGGTTTCGCAGGTGCTTTCTCCGCGTTTTGTTGCGCAAGGTCTCCCGTTGCTCTCGGGATTCCCTTCTTCCTCAATAGCCTCATCGCCGCTGCAATGGTCTCATCACATTTTCACAACCTCTTCGTTGCTTTCGCGCTAGTCTTGGCAGGCGTCTCATTGCTGATCGCAAAGCGTGCGGAGGTTGTTGCGGGCACACCATACTGAAGTGCTGATGGAGCAATCGTAGGGTGCGTGAAACGCACCATTTCATGGCATGATATGTAAGCGGTGCGTTTCACGCACCCTACGAACTGTATGATCGTTGTTGGAGGCCCATCATGGGCGGAATAGTGTCATTTACCATTGCCGTGCTCGCAGTCGTCGCCTTTGCGGCGGCAGGTTCGGTCGTGCTCGCATTCGTCTCCGCATTCATAGCACTCATTTGTGTCTGGTCTTGGCTCCACATGTGGTACTTCGCTCGATTGCTTGCCCGTCAGCGGCTCTTTGTGGCTGCACTTCTTCGGGGTGAGTTCGGGCACAATTCGCCGGAAGCCGAGCGGTATTGGCGGGAGATACGCATAGAGGTCGATCCGCGAGATGTTGCTGACATACCCAACTGGATTGCATTCCTGAACATGCTCGCGTCAGCAGCAGCACTAGTGCTGTGTACTTGGGGCGCGATTGCGTACTGGTCGTAGGGCCGTCGCGGACAGGAGGGCGGACTGTTGCTTGGCACAGCGTTACGACGCTTCGCGTCCGGACGGCGCGAGGTCCATTTGTCCCACAAGCCGCAGCGTCGGCCGGACGCGAAGCGTGGGAACGATGCCAGGCGTGGCGCTTCGGCGCCGTTGTCCGGCGCGGGCTTTTTTGGACACGGTCACTTCGGTCCCCGGGGCGATTTCAGCACCGATGAGGGGCACTACCCCCACCAGTTACCGTGAGCGCACGTGCGCGCGGGCCCCAGCGCACGTGCGCGCGGGCCACATGGTGAATGCGCTGGGGTTCCAGGGGATGTGCTACAGGGTCACAGGCCACCTGCGCGCACGCCAGGTGCTGGGGAAAACGGCCTTTTTGGACGACGTCACTCTTGCAAGCCCTGGGCACGAAAGCACTTGGACCGTTCTGACCAACCAAGAAAAACCGTCCAACAAGTCTTCTCGACGCAAGGCATTGCGAGGCAAAGACTTAGGGCTTGTCATGGGGTCCTTTGTTGGACGGTTGGACGCGCGTCTTTCGGGGATTTCGGGCATCCGGTTTCGCACTCAACACGGTCGAGCATACCACGTTAGCGCCGAGCCGCAAGGCGATTTCTGGCCGCCCCGGGGTGCTTCCAGCTTTTTCGGCGCGCGGAGCCGATTCGGACGCACGCGGTGAGTGGCGGTTGGGCACGACGGCCCTGCCTTTGGCGGGCGTGATTCGGAAATGAGTGGGCGGCGGGCAGAGGGGGACGCGAAGCGTCCGACCCGTGCGTTCCCAAGCGAAGCGTGGGAACGATGCAAAAGGGCAGTCAGGAACTCCGGGCTACCGCCTTCCCGCTCCCTACTCCCAACCCCCTTCTCCCCACTCCGATCACGCCTTCGGCCCCAGCCCGGCGATGCGCTGGTCTTCGCGCACGACTTTGCGGGGGCCGCCGTCGATGCCCGTGGACCAGTCGTGCACTTCGGCGATCGATTCGAGCCGGTCGAGGATGCCGAGGGCTTTGGCCCGATCGTAGATCAGTTGCCACGCGCACTCCAGGTCGGGGTTGACCTCGCACTTGCCGTCGCGGGAGCCGCCGCAGGGGCCGTTGAACAGGCGCTTGGCGCAGCGGGTGATGGGGCAAATGCCGGCAAACTCGCCCAGCCGGCAGTTGCCGCAGCCGAGGCACTTCTCGGTCCAAACGCCCTGCGACTCGAGGATGCCGATGAACTGGGTGTTCAGGCCGGGGTAGACGGGCGTTTGCGGGAACCGCTCGGCCAGGGCCTGGACGCCCGCTCCGCATCCCAGCGAGCAGATCGCGTCGTAGTCGGCCACGCGAGGCGCCAGCACGTCGATGAACGCGTCCTCGCACTGCCGCTCGATGGTGCACTCGTCGACCACGACGTTCGGGCGCCCGATGAGCTTCAGCGACATCCGCAGCGCGGAGCCGAGGATGCCGGCCTCGCGCTCGCCGCCGGCCAGGCAGACGGTCACGCAGGTGCCGCATCCCACCAGCAGCACCCGGTCGTGGTCCTTGATCATGTCGCGGATTTCCGCCACGTTCTTGCGATCGGCAACGATCATTGTTGGTCTCCTGTGACGGGCAAAAGGTAAGGAGTGAGAGATGAGAGATGAGAGATGAGGGTTGAGGGTTGAGGGTTGAGGACCGTCGAGGCCAAAACGAGTCCCGTCACATCTCGTCTCTTGTCTCCGGAGACTCAGACTGTAAGCCGGTGTGTGGACAACGCCGAAAACCACATGAAACCACGCCAGCGGCAATCAGCCCTTCAGAGCCACTCGCTTCCCGGGCAATCCAGGCTGAAAGCTGACTGCTAACCGCCGATGGCTTACCGTGTGACTCATCCCTCATCTCTCATCCCTCATCCCTCTCCCATCTCGCACCGCTCGTCCTTGCGGCTTTGATCCCGGCGCAACGGACTGGGTCCCAATCGGGCGAGCCGCTCGGTCATCTCGGTGACGATCTCGGCGAAACGGCCCCCTTCGGCCGACGAGAGGTTGAACATCTCCAGGCGCTCGGGCTCGAGGCCGATTTCCTCCAAGAGCTGCTTGGCCCGCTCCACGCGCCGCCGTGCGCGCAAGTTTCCTTCGAGAAAGTGGCAACCCCCCTCCAGGCAGCCGGCCACGATCACGCCGTCGACGCCCCGCTCGAACGCCGCCAGGAGGTGGTCGATTTCCACTTTGCCGGTGCACGGCAGGCGGAGCACGCGGACGTTGTCGGGATACTCGATGCGCATCGAGCCGGCCAGGTCGGCCGCCGCGTACGCACAGTAGTGGCAGCAGAAGGCGAGGATCAGGGGTTCTTGGTCAGTCATCCGGTTCAACTCTTGAATTCCGCGTGGTTTTCTGGCCGAATGCGGTTTGGGTGTAAGAAGGAAAAAGGGGAAAGGGGAGAAATGGAAAAGAAGAAACGAAGAGGCCCGTTTCCCCTTTTTCCCTCCTCCCCCTTTTTCCTCATTACACGTCTCCTCTGGATGCCGGCGCTTTGTGCCAGCGCGGGGGCGCCACGCCGACCTGCTCAGGATAGTCCAACACGACTTCTTCCTTCTTCTGGTTCGGTGCCACCAAGCTGTCCATCGCGCCGAGGATCTGGGCGTCGACGTAGTGCCGGAGCGTGATCGCCTTGGCGGGGCACTCCGCGGCGCAACTGCCGCAGCCCATGCAAACCGCCCCTTGCACTTCGGCCTTGTTGTTCTCGTCGATCCGCGGGGCCATGTACGGGCAGACGTGCACGCAGGTCATGCAGGAGATGCACTTGTCCGGATCGACCCACGCCGTCATCCCGCCCACGGGCATCTCCTTTTTCGAGAGGATCGACGCCGCGCGCCCGGCCACCGCCGTTGCCTGGGCGATCGCCTCGGTGATGAACTTCGGCGCGTGCGCCGTCCCACACAGGAACAGCCCCTCGCTGGCGAAGTCCACCGGTCGCAGCTTCATGTGCGCTTCGAGGAAGAACCCGTCGGCATTGAGCGGTACGCGCAGAAGCTCCGAAAGCTCCTGCCGATCCGCCCGCGGAACCATCGGCGCGGCCAGGACGACCAGATCCGGCTCCAACTCCAGGTCACGTCCTACGGCCGGCTCGCGAACCCGCAGCCGGAGCTTGCCGTCCACTTGCAGCTCCGGGGGCGCTTCCGGATCGTAGCGGACGAACAGGACGCCCTTCTCCCGGGCCTCTCGATACGCCGCCTCGCGGAAGCCGTAGGTTCGGACGTCGCGGTAGAGCACGAGGATTCGGGCGTCGGGGTGTTGCTTGCGCAACTCCAGGGCGTTCTTGACGGCCGTCGTGCAGCACACGCGGCTGCAATAGGGGCGCTCGTCGTTGCGCTGCTCGACACACTGAATCATCACGATCGTGGCCACCTGGGGGAGTGCCAGATCGCCGCGTCCCAGGCGATCCGAAAGCTCCAACTGGGTGAGCACGCGATTGCTCTCTCGGTAGCCGTAACTTTCGGGCTTGTGTTCCGTCGCTCCGGTGGCCACCACCACCACGCCGTGCTCGACCCGGCGGCTCTCGTCCCCCGAGTTGATCGTCGACGTGAAAGCGCCGATGTGGCCGTTTACCTGCGAGACGGCCGAATCGAGGTAGACGGTGATCCGCAGGTGGGCTTCGATCCGCCGGATCGTTTGGGCGAGGAAGGCCCGGACGTCGCCGCCGTCGAGCGTGGTGTGGAGGTCGCGGATCGTGCCGCCCAGCCAGCCTTCCTTTTCGACGAGATGGACGGGGAAGCCCTGATCGGCGATCGCCAGCGCCGCGGTCATCCCGGCGATGCCTCCGCCGACGACGAGCGCGGCGCTCTTGACCGGGACGGTCTCCTCGACAAGCGGCATCAGCCGGGCCGCACGGCCCGTGGCCATCCGAACCAGGTCGATCGCCTTGTCGGTGGCCCTTTGCGGCTGGCTGGGGTGGACCCAGGAGCACTGGTCGCGGATGTTGGCCATCTCGAGCAGGTAGGGGTTGAGACCGGCGTCGCGGAGCGTGTCGCGGAAGATGGGCTCGTGGGTCCGCGGCGTGCAGGAGGCGATCACCACGCGATTGAGCCGGTGCTCCCGGATCCGCTGCTTGATCGACTCCTGGCTGTCGTCGGCACAGGCGTACACGCTCGTTTCGGCGAAGGCGACGTTCGGCAGCCCGCGCGCAGCCTGAACGACCCGCTCCACGTCGATCACCGAGGCGATGTTCGAGCCGCAGTGGCAAACGAACACGCCGATCCGCGGCGGCTCGTCGGCGATATCCCGCTCGGGTGGGTAGGTCTTCGTTCGCACGCGCGAGCCTCGCGCCGGGGCCAACAGGGCCATGGCCCGGCCGGCGGCCGCGCTGGCCTGCACCACCGTGTCCGGAATGTCCTTCGGCTCCTGGAACGCGCCGCCGACGAACACGCCGGGCCGGGAAGTGTCCAACGGGCATAGCTCCTCGGTGTCGGCGAACCCCCAGCGGTTCAGCTTCAACCCGATCCGCTCCGCGGCTTCACGCAGCGACGCGCTCGGCTCCAGCCCGACGGAGAGCACGACCAGGTCGAACTCTTCCTCCACCTGCCCGACGCCCTCGTCGAAGTAGACCAGGCGGAGGTTCTGGGTCCCGGGCATTTCGTACGTCCGGGAGACGAAGGAGCGGACATAGCGGACGCCAAGCTTCTTCGCACGCTCGCAGTAGCGGTCGAAGTCTTTGCCGAACGCACGGAGATCGAGGAAGAAGATGGTGACGTCCAGCTCCGGCTCGTGCTCCTTGGCGAGGATGGCTTCCTTGGTGGCGGCCATGCAGCAGACCGAGGAGCAGTAGTCGTTGCCGCACGCCGAATCGCGGGAGCCGACGCACTGGATGAACGCCAACCGCTTGGGCTTCTCGCCGTCCGAGGGGCGCACGACGTGTCCGCCCGTCGGACCGGAGGCCGAGAGGATCCGCTCGAACTGCACGTTGGTGAGGACGTTCGAGGCGAAGCCGAAGCCGAACTCGCCGCGGCGGGTCGCGTCGAACGCCTCGAAGCCGGGCGTGAGAAGCATCGCGCCCACGTCCAACTCGACGGTCTCTTCTTGCTGGTCGTGATGGATTGCCTTTGCCTCGCACGCTTCGACGCACTGCATGCACTCGCAGCAACCGGCACAGTTGAGGCACCGCCGGGCCTCCGCCTGGGCATCCTCAGCCGAATAGACCAACTCCACTTCGCGGAAATCGTTGACGCGGTCCTTGACGGGAACTTCACCGGGGGCGAACCGGGCAGCCCGCTCGGTCTGCCGTTTGATCCGTTGCAGCTCGTCGTCCGAAAGCGGATTCGGACGCTCTTCAGGCCTCTTGATCCCGTGGTCGAGTGGACGACCGGCCAGGCGGTTGTCGATCGCTTGGGCCGCGCGCTTGCCGTGGGCGATGGCTTCGATCACGCTCGAGGGGCCCACGACCACGTCGCCGCCCGCAAACACGTTCTCGCGCGACGTGACCATCGTCAGCTCGTCGGCCTCAATGGTACCCCAGTCGGTGCGGCTCAGCCCCAGCAGCTCGGCGAGCTTCCGATCCGGCGACTGGCTGACCGCGGGGATGAGTGTATCTGCCACGACGGTGAACTCCGAGCCCGGCACGGGCACGGGCCTCTTGCGCCCGCTCTCATCCGGCTCGCCCAGCTCCATGCGGATGCACTCCACGGCGCTGATCCGGCCGTTTTCGGCGACGACTTGCACGGGCGCGGCGAGATACTCGATCTTTACGCCCTCTTCGAGCGCAGCGTTGATTTCGTCTTGGTCGGCCGGCATCTCGCGGCGGGAGCGGCGGTAGACGATGGTCACCTCCTCCGCACCCAGCCGAACCGCGGTTCGGGCGGCGTCGATCGCCGTGTTACCCCCGCCGACGACCACCACCACCCGACGACCCAGCGTCATCGACTGCCCCAGGGAAAACCGCCGCAAGAAATCGACGCCGTGGATCACGCCCTCGCAATCCTCGCCGGGGACATCGAGCTTGTGGCTTCCGTGGGCGCCCGTGGCCACGAACACGGCGTCGAAGTCCTTCTCGATCCGGTCCGCCGGCACGTCGTCTCCGACCGACGTGCCGGGCCGGAACGTCACGCCGAGGGCTTCGATGGCGTCGAGGTCGCGTCTGAGGATTTCAGGCGGAAGACGGTAGTCGGGGATCCCTACGGCGAGCATCCCGCCGAGCTTGGGAAGCGATTCGAAGACCGTGACCTCGTGTCCGGCCAACGCGAGTCCGTGGGCCGCGGCCAGCCCGGCCGGACCGGAGCCGATGACCGCCACCGCCTTCCCGGAAGAGGGCGTCTTCTCCGGAGGCTCGCCTTCGGGATACTTGTCGATCGCGAATCGCTTGAGGGCGCGGATGTTGACCGGGGCGTCGACCCGGCCTCGATTGCAGTTCGCTTCGCAGGGGTGGAAGCAGACGCGCCCGCAGATCGAGGGCAGGGGGTTTTCGCGGCGGATCGCGTCGGCGGCTTCCTGAAACCGGCCGGCCGAGATCAGGCCCACGTAGGCCTGTACGCTGGTATCGATCGGGCAGCCGGCACTGCACGTGGCCCGGCCCCGCTTCGTGATGAAGCAGGCGTTCGGCGACGCCTGGGCAAAGGGGCGGTCGATCCCTTTTCGCGTGCCGAGCCCCCCCTCAAACACGTTACGCACGTCGACCGGGCAAACCTCGCTGCAATCGCCGCAGCCGGTGCACTTGTCGAGGTCGACGTACCGCGGGCGCTTGCGCACGGTGGCCGTGAAATGGCCCGCCTCCCCGTCGAGCCGGACCACGTCGGCCATGGTCAAAACGTCGATATTCAGATCCCGCATGCACTCGACCAGCTTGGGCGAGATGATGCAGGTGGCGCAGTCGCCGGTGGGGAAGGTCTTGTCGAGACGGGCCATGCCGCCGCCGATCGTCGGGCTTTCCTCCACCAGATAGACACGAAACCCGGCCGCCGACAGGTCCAGCGATGCCTGGATCCCGGCCACGCCGCCGCCACAGACCAGCACCGCCCCACACGGCTCATCGCCGTCGGTGCTCGCGGAGCCGTCCGTCTTCTTCGTCTTCTTCTCGTCCGAGATCATGGCGTCTCTTTCATCGGCCCGGGAAATCACTTGCCGGTTCCAAGCCCAGGGGTTGCAACCCCTGGGCTTCGGAGGGACTCATTCGCTGTTGGAAGGCATTCATTCGTTGTGCGAGACCCAAGAAGCGAATCGGCGCTTACGGTGAGCGCTTCGAGCCCGATCGCTTCGGCGGTCAGTCCCAGGGCAAGCCCCAAAAGCTGCGTGACGTAAAGGGCCGGGGTGTCGGGCAGGTTGCCGTGAGCTCTGCCGGCGTCGGCCTGCCGGAGATCGAGATTGACCTGGCACAACGGGCAGGCAACCGACAAACACTCGGCGCCGGCCTCGCGGGCCATGGAGATCAACTTATGGCTCAGCCGGCCGACCACGCCCGCATGGGTCATCGAAAGGCTCGCCCCGCAGCATTCCGTCTTCAGCGGCCACTCGACCGGCTCTGCTCCCGCCGCTTCCAACAGGTCTTCCATCGAGTGGGGGTGCTCCGGGTCGTCGAAGGCGACCACGTCGGGCGGGCGCGTCAACAAACACCCGTAATAGCACGCCACGCGAAGCCCGGTAAGCGGCCGCTTCACCCGATCGCGAATCTCCCCCGCGCCCACTTCATTGGCCAGCACGTCGAGCACGTGGCGAACCGGCACGCCGCCGTCGTACGGCTGCTGGGTGATTCGCTCCGTCCGCGCCCGCTCGTCCGGGTCGTTCCGGATCTTGTGATTGGCCGTGCGCAGCCGGGCGTAGCACGAAGCACACGCGGTCATCACGGGCAGGCCCATCGCGCGGGCCTTTTGAAGATTCACGACCGGCAGCGCCGTGGCCAGCGAGGCGCTGGTGGTATGGGCCGGCGTCGATCCGCAGCAGACCCAATCGGGGATCTCTTCCAGCTCGACGCCCAACGCGCGGCAGACGGCCCGCGTCGACCGGTCGAAGTCCCACGCGGTCGATTCAAGGCTACAGCCGGGGTAATACGCGTATCGCTTTCGCTCCGCAACCATCATTCGCGTTCTCCGGAAAGCCAGCGGGAGGATGAGAGATGAGGGATAAGAGATAAGGGATAAATGGCCATCCATCGCCAGACCCGCCAACTCAACCCTCAACCCTCAACCCTCAACCATCACCTTCATCCTTCTTCCTCTCCTCCTCTTCCGCCCGGCGGAAAATCTCTCGCAGCCGTTTGGCTTCGCCGCTTCGCTTGGGCAAGAGCGAAATCTTTCCTTTGGCCAACATCTGAGGGAACTTGTCGACGTCGGAAAAGAGGTCGCCGCTGCGGAGCTTGTACGCCGCCATCATCCCCAGCTCGAACACGCGACCGTGCCGCCGAACGCTCCGGAGGAACGAGCGGTTGAACTTCTCGCCGCGGGCGTCGGGAATCGCCACCTTCCGCTCGACCGCGATCATCCGCAGCGCGTCCATCACGGCGGCGACGTCGATCCCCATCGGGCATCGCGTGGTGCAGGCCTCGCAAGAGGCACACAGCCAGATCGCCCGCGACTCCAACACCGCCTGCTCTTCGCCGAGATGCACCAGGCGCATGATCTGGCTTGAGAGCCAGTCCATTTCCGGGGCGATGGGGCAGCCGGTCGAGCACTTGTGACACTGAAAGCACGCACTCACGGGCGAGCCGCTGCGGCGCTCGACTTCCTCCAACAAGGACGTGTTTTGCCAGCAAAGCGCGTCGGCCACGGCTAGTCTCCCATCCCTTCCAGCTCGGCTTTGATCTCGGCATCCTGGCGGGGCACCACTTTCCGGTAGACTTCCTGCGGCTTTCGCAGGACTCCGTCCACGGTCAGCAGATCGCGCTGGACCTGGATGCCGAACAGCCGCTCGTTCTCGCGCAGGTAGGGCAAGATCAGCTTCCAGTCGGCGTCGGTAAGAGACCGATACACGCCGGCGTTGAGTTGTTGATCGACGAGCGTGTGGTGCGGGTCGCGGACGTAGATCGCGCCGCCCGAGGCGAGCGACAGCAGGTTGCTCCCCGGATAGGGCAGGTCCAAAGGAACGCAGTTGCCGTCGGCGTCGAACCGCAGCCCGTTGACGACGGCGAACCCGCCCCCGCCGAGCGGATCGCCTGCCATGAACGACTCGGCGAGGAAGTCCAGCGCGGTGCCGTTGATCACCGCCTTGGGCCGCCCGACGGCGTTGACCATCGGCCGTCCGGCGGCGCCGCCCATGACGTAGAACTCGCCGCCTTTGGCACCGTAGAGGAAAGTCTGTCCGACGTCGCCGTAGACGACGAGCTTGCCCCGCTTGGCGATCTGGCAGAGCTGGTCCTGAGCGTTTCCGTGTACGTAGCACTCGAGTCCGTCCATGCCCGAGGCAAGGTAGTCGCCCGGGTTGTCGTAACAGTCGACACGCAAGCCCTCGGTCTCCGGGCCGAACCCGGCGGCGTGAAACCGCGTGCCCCGCGTGTTGTAGTGAAGGATGCGCCGCCAGCCGAGCTCGTGGGCGCGGATGGCCAGCGCGGCGTCGCAGTCGGGGCCCTGGGGCTCGAAGCCGCGGGCGTCGACCAGGAGCGTCGTTTCATCGCCTTCCGGGCCGCGGAGCTTGTGGCGGGTTTCCCAGGTAACGCGAAGGTGGGTGCCGGACGGCGGCTCGTGGCAGAGCGGCTGAGCCTCGAAGACCTGCTCCAGCCCGCCGCGAAGGATCGTGAGCACGGAGCTTCGCTTCTTCTCGCCCGTCGGATACCGGCGATCGAGCGAGAGCGTGATCGCGTCGATCCCCAGCGCCGGGTTCTCCCCGGCGGTGCGACCGGCGAGTTGGTCGACGAGCCACCGCAGTCGGTGGTAGTCCATTTGGTCGAGCCGGTCGCGGAGGGAGACAAAGAGGGCCTCGGGGTCTCCTTTCCGGATCGCGTCCTCGATCGCCGCCAGATCCTCGTCAGTCTTGGAGGGAATGACAAACGGCACGGAGAGATCGCTGTGGACCTGGCCCGGCGGCGTGGAGACGGGCGTGCCGAACTTGTCGGTGACGCGCAGGGTGTGATGTCGTCCGCTGCCTCCGTTGCTCGCCTGGCGGACGGCACACGGCGTGTGCCTGCTACTAGAGGGCGAGACCGTAAGCAGAAACGCGCCGCCGTCGGTGTGGCTTCCGCCGCGGGCGTTCCAGTATTGGTCGGCGACGGGAGTGAAGCGTTGGTCCTCGCCGGCGAGGCTGGCCAAGGTGGCGTCGATCGCCTGCTTCTCCGAGCAGATCAGCCCGATGGAGACCTCGCCTTCCTGGAGCGCGAACACCTGGGGTCGGAGCATGGCCGTGTCGGTGATGCCCACGAGCTGGAACTCACCCGTCTCGGCCAGGCTCCGGGCGATGATGAAGAACCAGGGGCCGTCCGGCGAGCCGTGGACGTGGGCGGCCTGGATCTGGCGGTAGATCCGCTGCTTGTCGACCGGCAGCCGGTCGAAATCGAGCTCGGTGGTCGGCGCGAGCGCTTCGATGATGTACTCGACCGGGTACTTGTAGACGCGGCTCCAGAGATCGAACAAGAGTACGGAGACCTCGGTGTCGGTGAGAAACCGCGGGAAGATGTTGCGCCCGGCAAGGTACTCGCAAACGGAGTGGTAGTTGGCGAAGTCGCCGTTGTGCACCAGCGCCTCGTTGAGCCCGACGAACGGGTGCGCCCCGCCCGGGTGCCACACGCGGCCTTTGGTCGGATACCGCTGGTGGGCGATCCACACGTGGGCCCGCATGTCGGGCATCCGATAGTACTGAACGGCCGCCTCGGCGTACCCCACGATCTTCACGACCACGAGGTTCCGCGAGTGCGAGAGCACGAACGCCCGCTTGTCGCCCAGCGAGGCGTAGAACTCGTCGTTCAGCCGGATCGAGCTTTGGTAGATGAACTCGTCCTCCAACTCGCGATCAGAAAGACCGGTCAGCCCCTTCTCTTCGGCGAAACGAGCGAGCACGCCCGGCTTGACGCGGACGAAGTAGCGGGCCACGTCGGGCGGCCGGGCCTCCAGAAGCGGTATGTCGCGGTAGTCGTCGACCGCCCCGATCAAGCCGCCCTGGTCCACGTTGAAGTAGGGCTCGATGCACTGCTTTTCCACGTCGCCTCGCGCCGCGGGGTCCAGCAGGGCCACCTGGAGGATGTAGTCTTCATCGAGCACCTTGCGCGACACACCGAGGTCTTCCGGCACCAGCCCACAGGCCGCGATGCCGCCCCCCTTGCCGTTGCCGCGGTTCCGCATCTGGATCGAAGGCTCGTAGATGTGCCGACCGCCGACGGGAATGGAGCACGCGAAGCCGGTCACGCCGCAGCCGCCCTCGGCCTCGGGGGACTGGCGGAACCATTCGCCGCGGGGACGCAAGTCGGCCCGGGCGTTGCGGAAGGCTTCGGCGCGGGCGAATGCGGATTCCGTGCGTGTTGACTGGGTGGTGATCATTGGGTCGTGCGGCTGCCGGCTTTTCGATCTTGGTGCGGTGTTCCTGTGGTTCGGACGCGGAGCGTCCGGGGGTCCGTTACGACGCGAAGCGTCGTAACGATGTCTAAGCGGCTACGGGTTTGATTTGGGATCGTTTCGTTCGACGCGGTTGTCGTAATCCAGGTGCATCAGCAGGTCGGTGCGTCCGCGCAGGGACGCCACGGAGTCGAGCCCCAGGCGGTAGAGGATCTCGACGAGCATCTCCCGCCATGCGTGGTACAGGTTGACCAGTCGTTGCGTGGCCCAAGGGACGGAGATCATCGGCATCAGCTCCGGGTCGGTGGTGGTGATGCCCCGGGCGCAACCGCGTCCGCTTTCGCAGTTGCCGCAACGGATGCAACCCATGGCCACCAGCTCGGTCGTGCCGAGGACCACGCCGTCGGCTCCCAGGGCGATGGCTTTGGCCATGTCGGCGGGCGTGCGGATGCCGCCGCTGGCGATCACGGTGATCTGGTCGCGGATCCCCTCGTCGACCAGGAACTGGTGCACGCGGTGGATCGCATACTCGATCGGCATGGCGATGTTCTTCTTGGCGATGTTGGGGGCCGCGCCCGTGCCGCCGTAGCTGCCGTCGAGATGGACGATGTGCGCGCCGGCGTAGTAGGAGCCGACGGCCACCATGTCGACGTCGACCGGCGTCGACACCTTGGCCGAGAGCAGCGCCCGAGGGTTGACGTGCTCGATCCAGTCGAGGTGCTTCCGGTGATCTTCGACCGAGTAGATGCTGTGGAACGGGAACGGCGAGAAGAGCGACGTACCGACGACCGCCTCGCGCATGGCGGCCACCGGCGGCGTGTTCTTATCGCCCAGCAGGTGGCCGCCCAGGCCCGGCTTCGCCCCTTGGGCATACTTGAACTCGACGATCCGGGCCCGCTGGATCGTCTCCTCGCGGACGCCGAACAGCCCCGTGGCCACCTGGGTGATGACGTAGTCCTTGTACGGGATCCACCGGTCGATATACCCGCCTTCGCCGGTGCAGGTGAACGTGTTCCACGCCTTGGCCGTCCGGGCGCGGCCTAGGAGGACGTGTGTGCTGGTCGAGCCGAACGACATGCCGCCGCCATACCAGGGGACGTCGATCGTGATCTTCGGCCGGTGGTCGCTGCGGCGGTTGAGCACCAGTTCGGTGGAGATCTCTTCGCGGCGAAGCCCCTCCGGTGGCGACGTGGGAAAGCGGAATCGCAAGCGATCGAATCCGCCGCCCGAGGCGCCGGTCTCGCTTTCCAGATGGGGGCCCGGCGCGTGGCCCGTCTCGGCCATCTGCCACGTGCCGACCAGCAGGTCGGCCGTCCAGCGGCGGTCGCCGATCGTCTTGAAGGCCAGGTTCTCCGTCAAGGAGAGGGCACCGGCCGGACAGGCCTCGATGCAGTAGTCGCCGGTCCCGGCACAGTCGGGTCCGATGCACCGGTAATCGAACGGACGCTGCGGCAGCCGGTAGCCCTCCGGGCGCACGTGTACGCCATAGCGGCAAGTCTCCACGCACCGCCCACAGGCGATGCAGCTCGACGCCCGATGGACGCTGAACTTGCCGATCTCGTTGCGATAGCGGGGCAGGGCAGGGCGGACCTGGCGCGAGACCTCCGCAAACTCGGGGCGCGAAACGAAGTCTTCGATCGACTGGGGCTCGGATTCGGGAATCGTGGATGCCATGTTACTTGCCGTCGTTGCCGATTGCCGCGTTGGTGCCATTGGCCGCCGGGGCTTGGGGCCGGCTCTCGGTTGAATCGATGCGCTGGCCGAAGAGCCGGCCGAACGTCTCGCGCTCCAAGTCGTCGAAGAACATGCTGCGCCCGGTCTCGCCTCGCAGACGACGCACCTCACGAAGCCCCATCGCGCCCATCAGCTCGATCAACTGCTGGTGCCAGGCCCCCAGCAGGTTGACGACTCGGCGGATGGCGTAACGCGGCTCAACGTCGTCCAAGTCGACCGGGCAAGCCTCGCCGCGCTCGCATTCCCCACACAGTCGACACTCGAGCGCCAGGCCGAGGGGAACGTCGACGGCCACCAGGTCCGCGCCGCAGATGATCGCCTTGGCCACGTGCTCGGGCAGGGCGATCCCACCGGAAGCGGAGAGCGTGGCCAGGTCGCGGGTGCCCTTCTTGACCAAGGCCCCGTGGACCTCGCGGAGCACGTCGCGCACGTGTCGAGGCTTCGACGGGGCCTCCTCGCGCCCGTGGGAGTCGAAAAC
>CAZDHR010000058.1:0-22922 GCA_964505295.1 uncultured Planctomycetaceae bacterium | reverse complement strand
GAAGTCCCACGTGATCGTGTGCGTGTCGAGCGGGCCCGGGTCGGTAAACGATCCGGCAAAGCCCACCGTGTCGCCCTCGTCGACCGACTGGTCCGGCCCGGCGTTTACCGTGGGCGCGACGTTGTCGACCGTCACGATCAACTCGTCCGAGGTCACACCTCCGTCGTCGTCCTCGACCGTGAGGGTCACCGTATAGTCCCCGTTGTCGGCGTACACGTGCGTCGGCGTGAGCGTTCCCGTCGTTCCGTTCCCGTCGCCGAAGTCCCACGTGATCGTGTGCGTGTCGAGCGGGCCCGGGTCGGTAAACGATCCGGCAAAGCCCACCGTGTCGCCCTCGTCGACCGACTGGTCCGGCCCGGCGTTTACCGTGGGCGCGACGTTGTCGACCGTCACGATCAACTCGTCCGAGGTCACACCTCCGTCGTCGTCCTCGACCGTGAGGGTCACCGTATAGTCCCCGTTGTCGGCGTACACGTGCGTCGGCGTGAGCGTTCCCGTCGTTCCGTTCCCGTCGCCGAAGTCCCACGTGATCGTGTGCGTGTCGAGCGGGCCCGGGTCGGTAAACGATCCGCTGAAATTCACCGTGTCGCCCTCGTCGACCGTTTGGTCCGCCCCGGCGTCCACCGTGGGCGCTACGTTCGTCACGGTCACGTCGATCTCAGCGATGTTCTGGGCTCCGTACTCGTCGGTGACCCGCAGCGCCAGCCGGTACGTGCCCGTCGTCCCCTCATCGTCCCATTGCACGGTGGGAGCCGGGCCGGTGTAGTCTTCGTCGAAGTTGACGCCGTCGTAATCGATGTCCCATGCGTACTCCGTTATTACCTCGTCCGGTTCGTCCGGGTCGTATGAGCCGGCGCTGCTTAACTGGACGGGCATCCCCTCCTCTACCGTACCCGGATCGTTCACCACGGCCACCGGCCGCATGTCGAGACGGACCTGATAGTCTTCCACTTCGCCGTCGTCGGCGGGACCGTAATAGGAGAGGCCACCTGCGGAGCTGACGCGGAACCGGGCGTAGGTGAGGCCGGACGTCAGCGTGTCCGGCATGTGGATTGTCAGATCGTTGTCCCCAGCGACGAGCGACGTATCGATGAAGACATGCTCGTCCCAACCCGTGCCGGAGTCGTCCCAGTCACCGTCCCGGTTGAAGTCGATCCACGCGTCTAACACGGCGGTCCCCGAGGCGCCCATGGTGACGTGGACCGTCAACTCCTCGTCGTCTGAGGAGACCAACACCGGCGGGAGGGTCGAGCCATCCCCGAAGACGACGCCGTCTTCGTCGTCGCCGTCGACATCGAGATCATCGCCCTCCGCGGCCGCATCCGGTTGGCCGTCCAGGTCGACGTCGACCGTCGTGCCCAGAATCGGGCCGTCTGGATCCAAGTAGTGGCTTGCGCCTGCCTCGGGTTCCTGGTCCCGCAAGGTCGGATACCACTCGGTGCCCGAGCCGTCATTGGCCGGCGCGTCTCCGTAGTCCTCCGCGAACCGAACCAACCTCAACTGGTAGTCCTCGACTTCCCCATCGCTGGCGTAACCGGTCACTCCCAGCCCGTCCTCGGTGGAGAAGCGGAACCGGGCGAACCTCAACGCGTCCATGTCCCCGCCGAGTCCGACGGTAGCCGCATCGGGCACCGTCACCACCAACCCCGTGTTGGGGCCGGCCACCAGGGGCCGGTCCTGGAAGATGTGCTCGTACCAGAAGCCGCCGGAGCCGTCCGGCCACGAATCGTCCCAGTCGCCGTCGTTGTTGAAATCGATCCAGGCGTTGAGGAATCCGGGGGTCGACGCGGTGACCGTGATCTGTCCCGTACCGTCAATGACGAGCGCCGATTCGATCGTCACACCGTCGTCGAGCGTGTCGGCCGTGGCGTTGGCGTTCTGCCAGGCGTCGGTTTCCCAGCTCGCGCCGGAGCCGAGGTAATGGATCCTGTCGACCAAGTGACGCGCGCCCCCATCGTCCGGATCGTTCAGTTCCGCTCCTACCAACAGAGAAGGATACCCATCGAACTCGGGTGCGTCGCCATAATCCAGGCCGGTCAGTTGGATGGTGAACACGGTCATTCCGTCGAAGGGATCCCCGGCTTGGTTGGCCGCCAGATTGTTCCCGGCCAGATCCTCGATGCCGACCAGGTCCGTGACGCCGTCGGAGGAGTTGTCCAGAACGATGACGTAGATGAAATCGTCGGCCCAAATCCCGTCGCTGGGCACGAGGCGGATGACGTCGTTGATCGGGTCGTATTCGAAGAGGTAGTTGGTGTTCAACGTCAGGGGATCGGGCCATTCGGTGGCCGGGTCCAGTTCGAACACGTCCATGTTCGGAACCTGGTAGATGGTGACGGTCTGGGCCACCACCGAATTGTCGTAGACGCCGACCCCGCCCGTGTCGGTCAGCTCGATGCTGAACTGGGTGAGGTTCTGGTCGACAACGATGACCTTGTTGTGCGCCGAGTTGAAGTCGAGCGGGCCGTTGTCTTCCGGGTCGACCACCCTCGCGGCGGGACCGTCGAAGTCGGCCCGCTCGATCGCTCCCCGGTCGTTGAAGATCTTCGGGCCCATGCCCACCGGGGGATCCTGCGTCGGATCGTCGACCCGCGGCTGGCCGTACAAGTCTTCGTCGGGCGACTTCGTCGGAGAGTCCGCAATCCCCAAGGCCGACGTCACGGCGACCCTCTCGGGCCGATCGGCCAGGCTGTTCAACGAGCTGTCGATGGCCTGGTTCTGGTCGAGGTCCCCGTCCCCATTCTCGTCTTCGCCGGGGTCCAGGATTCCATCGCCGTTCAGATCCTCGCCCTGCTTCAGGTAGAAGTTGCCGCCTGCGGCATCGACGAACAGCGGGTCCGTCGGATCGGTCACGCGGATGTAGTTGCTGCCCTCGGTGCCGTTGGCCGTGTTCCAGGCGAACAAGTTGGCCCCGACCACGGTCGAGCCGGAGGTCCCGTCGATGGAGATGCCCATCACCGTGTTGGCGATGATATTATTGAGCACGTTCGGGCTGGCGTTGTCGGCCACGCGGATGCCGGTCCCCGTCGCCGTCGCGCCCCCGTAGATGGTGTTGTTGACGATCTTGCCGAGCGGAACCGCGGCCGCCGGTACGCCGCCGCCGGCGTTGCTCTCGCCGGCGAAGTAGATGCCCGTGCTCCCGAACCCGGCCACCACGTTGTTCTGGACGACGACCCCCGGGGCCAGGCGCTCGGCGTTCTCGGTGTCGAAGTTGATGGGGGAGCCGGGCGTCGGCATGTTCGAGCTGGTGGCGCCGTCTTCGATGCCGCTTAGGCTTTCTCTCGATCCGGCCTCGATCCGGACACCCGCGTCGGCCACGTCGCGGATGAAGTTGCCCTCGATGATGAAAACGCCCTGATCCCGCTCGACGTTCCGGTCGCCCAGGATCATTCCGCCGACGCCGGGGAAGCTGACGTTGTCGATCATCGCGCCTTCAACCGACGGGGTGCCGCCCGGGTCGGCCCCGTCCTTGGCATAGCGGAAGTAGAAGGTGTGGACGCCGGCACTGATGGGGATCGAGACCCTGTCGGCGCCCTGGTGCCAACCGGTGTCTGACTCGTCGTTGTGCAGGAAGGCTGGGGGATGCTCGCCGATTTCGTCGACGTAGACCTGGAAGGCGTCCCCCGGCCCCACGAGGGCTCGGTAGTCGAACTCGAAATTCCCGGTCCCGGTGATCACCGTTACCCGAAGCGTGCTGTTCTGGTTGTGTCCCAGCGGCACGACGATCGGGCCCCCCGGACCGGTGTAGTTGTAGGGAGCCGAGCGTGCCACGTTCGTGTGGCCGCTCAAAAAGTCGGGCAAGACGAACCACGGCGAGGTGCTCCCTTCGCCCAACGGCACCCAGCCGTTTTGCGGGTCGAAATACGGCGGACTGGCCGACTCGAAATTGTCGGTGAAGGCCGGCTCACTCAGGCCATTCGGGATAAGCTGATCGTTCGTATCGATCGTCATCGCGATGGAGATCTCCGGGTCGGCGTCGCTGACGAGCCCGGCGTACTCGAAGCCGCGGCGGATTTCGACTTGATACGGGCCGTGCTCGATGGGGTCCAGAACCTCTGGATCCGGATCGTCCGGCACGTTGAAGTAGCTCGTCGCGTTCGTGTTCCCACCCGTGATCATCTCGCCGCGCTCCGTCCAGCCGATGATGATGTCGTCGACGTAAAAGCCCTCGTAGGCGTTGTTCTGCCCGCGCAGGAAATTGTCGTCCGTGGCGTTGAGACTCCCGTAGCCGTCGACGGGCGTTGCCAGGTTGGGATTGCTGGTATGGGTGGTGGAGAGATCGGCATCGACGATCGTGCCGGCGGTGCTGAAGTCGAATCGCAGAAGAAGACCGGTGTCGCCCACGTAATCCGACAGGTCGACGCGGCACTGCCGCCAGTTGCCGGTTTCGTAGAGCTCTTGGACCTGCTGGCGCGGGTCGGCCGCGTCGGCAAAGCGGCTATGCGACAGGAAGGTGGGCAACTCCGAGTTGGCGCCCTTCGGCGTGTTGTTGGTCGCGAGAAGCTCCCAGTTGTCGCCGTCGTCGGTAGAAATAAACACGCGGGCGCTGTCGCGCATCTGGCCGTTGGCCTGCCCCGTATTCTGGCCTTCCGTATCGAGAAAGTAGTTGAAGTAGAGCGTGGGGCGGTCGGTTGCGGTTTCGGTCAGGGTGTCGCCGGCGGTGACGAGATCGAACGGGTCGGTGACCAGGCTTCCGTAGGCCCCGCCCGGCAGGTCGTAGTTGTCGCCGATTGATCCAGAGGTCAGATCTTGCTGGAAAACGTCGGTGAGAACGCCGAGCTGCGTGCGGTTCGCCTCATAGTTCAGATAGGGATTGTTGTTGTTGTCGACGTAGTCTTCCAGGCCGAAGTAGAAGCTGATCCCGCCCTGGGCCTCGTTCAGGTCGTAGTTGTGCCCTTGATCGTCCGTGTGATCGCGTTCCTTGAGGCTGGGGGTCCGACTCAAGTCGTACGCGGGGTTGACGCCGTGTCCTGTGTCGGCGGTTCCTCCCCGGCGCGTGGTCGGGTGCCACAGGTTGAAGTCGAGCGGCGAGAACGCCAAGCCCGTGGGATTGCTGACACCCGCGTCGATGATGCTCACGCCGCCGGTGAAAGCGGCCTCCGGAGTCCCCGAAGTGTTGAATGCCACAAGATGGCCGTCGTTTGAAATGGCGAACAGGATGTCTGCATAGTCACCGTCGTCAACGTTCTGTGGACCGAGGGCAAGTCCCTGGAAACCAGAGATCCCGAACGTTCCGGTCAGATCGACATGGGTCGTGACGTCTCCGGTGCCCGTATTGATCGCGATGAACTCCCCCGCGCTGGTCACGCCGTAGAGGTTCGTTCCGGCGAAGTCACCGAAGGCGAGGCCCGTGACGTAGCCGGTCAGCGGGGTGCCGGTGCCAGTGTGGTGCCCGGTGTCCAAGACGATCCCTTCCGACACGTCGTCCGTCTGTTCACTGGCAGCGCTGCTTCCTACGAGCCGTGCGGTTACCAGCCGCGAAGCGGCCGTGTCGCGGTTGATGGCGTCAACAAAACTCTGTGCCGTCGCGCTGTCGTCCAAGGTAAGGTTAATTGTCTTTCCAGCAACACTGGTGACCCGCGCCGCCACCGGCAGGTTGTCGGTCTGAGTAATATGGACTCTGATGTCATTTCCGGCGGCGCCGGGCGCCTTGGCCACGATCCGAACGTCCTTGGACGAGGTATCGCCTCCGGCGTTGATAGTGAACTGGTCCCATGCGAAGGTCACGGTCGAGGGCTGGATGTTGCCGACAACCCCATAGTCGGGATCCGTGGATTCCGTGGCGGAGCCCGATTGCCGGGCTCGGTACAAGATCGACGTCGTCGCACTGCCTGAGGTCTGATCGTTCGCGCGTACCGCATAATAGACGTCGTAGGTCGGCGCGCCGCTTGTGAACCCGGTGCGGTCAAACGTCAGGGCGTCGACCGTGTCGGTGGCCAGGAATTCGTCGCCGGTGTCATTGGGGGTGCTCCCGGATCCTCCGGATAGGACGTCGAAAGTAGTCCCGAGGATGCCGTCGTTGCTGTTGCTGCCGAGTGCGCCGGTGCCGGAGTCGACCGTAACCAGCGCGCCGGCGGAGTTCACGGTATCGTCGAGTCGGCGATAGGCATAAAGCCCCCCGTCGGACCGGAACACGATGTCCTGAATGCCCTGCGTGTCGTTTGTGGTCTGATCGAGGTTGGTATCGACGACCGTGATCACCTCGCCGAAGTACGGGTTGACGGTCGTCAGCCGGTCTGCCCCGGAGACGTACAGCACGACGTCCGACAGATCGAAGGCGCGCACGTGTGTCGAGAGCTGCGCGGCGCTGGTGATATTGAACAGCCCGTTCGGGTTGACCGGATCGCGCTGCGCCCCGTGGGACGCGTAGCCCTGGAAGCCGATGTGGTCCTCGATGATTCGGTCGACGGAGTTGATCGGCTCCAGGCGGATGTTGGTGTTCGCGGCGGCGGCCTGGTAGAACTGGTTCAGATCGGTGAGCAATCGCCCGTTGGCGCTGACGGCCACGTAGTACTCGGTCAGGCTGCTCGGGATGCCGGCGGGGAGCTGGACGGTGCCGATGAACGGGTCGAGCTTGCCGACGGTGCCCCGGGTGAGGTCATCCAGGTCGGTGCCCTGGCCGGTGGCCGGCTGGTCGTCGATGATGTTCGACTCGCGGCCGATGAGGATGGGCGTGAGGTTGGCGTCGAAGACGATCATCGTGGTGTCGCCGCGTGTCAGTCCGTCGGCGTAGTCGAGGTCGAACACGGTGGCCCAGGTCTTGCCGCCGTCGTTCACGCCGGCGGCCGCCTGGATCGATCCGCCGAGCTCCGTCATCGCGTAGTCGACGTTGAAGCGGTAGAAGTCGACGTCGGAGCTATTCGCCAGCTCGCCGGAGACGCTGATCACGTTCCGGTCGCTTTCCAGCAGGTTGCCGAAGTTCTGCGCTCCGCCGGGGCCGTTGTTGTTCGCGGTCGTCTCGTCCGACTCGCCCAGCAGCGGCGAATGGGCGGGCAACCCGTGCACGTCGATGCCGATATCCGCGTAGCGGACGTCGGCGTAGCGCACGGTCGAGCCCGGCTTTTCGTCCCGCTGCTGCAAGCGGATTTGGAGTTGGTACTCGCCGCTGGTCAGTCCGCCGTCGAGCACGTCGAGGTCCGGCGACTCGCTCCGCACGCGCACGTAGTAGGTTCCCATGTCTCCGGTCGTTCCCGGCAGGTCGACGCGGAAGCCCGCATCCATGTAGTTCAGCGTGTAGTAGTCGCCGCCGTTGTACTTGTCTAAGGCGAGCGTGCCGGGGCTCGCGTCTCCCGAAATATCGTAAGAGTCGCCGAAATAGACGTCGCTGACGGTCGAGACCGCGCGGACGTTTCCGTTCAATTGGACCAGCTCGACGACCGTGTCGAGCGCCCCGCGCGTGCGGTCGATGTCGATCCAGACCTGGGTGCCGGCCTCGGCGTCGAAGCTGTAGACGTCGACGTCGCCCGGATCGTCGGCACGGATGTAGCCGTGGACCTCGAACCCGAGGGCGCGGTTCTCGTCGCCGCTCTTCTCGTCGGGGGCGAGCTGGCCGAGGTACGTGGCGAGGGTGGGCGTGTAGTTCACGTCGGCGCCCTCGCTGGCCGCCTCGGGTTCGAGCACGATGCGCACGTTCCGGTCGTTGCTGTATTTCTCGAAGAGAAGGCTCCGCCAGTCGCCGGGGGAGCCGGCGCTCGGGCCGTCGTTGTTCGTGTCGAGCTGGGGGGATCCGTCCGGATCGAAGCTGGCGCCGATCGAGTCGTCGGCCAGCGACGTCAAGACGACCGGGAAGAGGGGCTGGCCGACGATCTGGATCGTGCCGCCGATCCGGTCGTCGATGTCCAACGGAATACCGTCGGCCGTGAAGCCGGCGTTGGTGCCGCCGAGCTTCACAACCAGGCTCTGGTCGACGGCGCTCTGGAGACGGAGCCCGCTGTACGTGTGGTGCTGGTCGACGTCAATCTCTCCGCGGAGCACGTGGACGATGTCGGTATCGTCCCAGACCGACTCGGTGGTGAGCGTTCCGGCCCGGACGTTCATGCCGTTGGTGCCGTTGCCGGCCATCCGGTTGAGCCGGACGAGCGGGCCCTGGTTGTCGGCGAACTCGTCGAAGGCGTCGATGGCCCCGGTGCTGCGCCCGGTGTCGCGCTGGTGGATGTACAGCATCGCGTTGGCGTTGATGCTGATCACGTTGCCGTCGTTGTTCTCGAACACGTTGTTCACGATGATCGGCTGGGCCTGGCGCACGAAGATCAGCGAGTTGTCGTTGCTGCCTCGGCTGTCCCGGTTTCCGCCGGTCGCCCGATCGTCGTTGTTCGTCAGCGTGCTGTTTGCCAGGCGGACGTGGGCGTTGTGATGGACCTCGATGGTGCTGAAGTTCGCGAATCCGCCGTCGATCGGCGTCTCGCCGCCGCCATAGGCGATCAGGGCCTGGTCGATGCTGCCGCGCGAGTTCGCGTTGAAGATCAAGCCGCCCCAGTCGCCTTTGGCCGGGCCGACGGCGCTCAAGTTGCCCGACGTGTCGAACGTGCCGCCGCTTCCGAACCGGTCATCGTACAGCGACGTGAGGATCACCGGGTTCGCCTCCGTCCCCTCGGCGATCAGGTGGGCATTGCCTCGCATGGCTTCAATGCGCGACCCGCCGAGCTTGACGACCACGCCGGGATCAATCCTCAACCGGCCGCTTTCCCTCGCGACGATCTTGCCGCCCTCTTGGATCGGTCCGCCCGCGTTGCCGACCATTTCCACGCTCTCGGTGATGACGTGGACGATGTCGGTATCGTCGAAGCGGGCCGACACGCTCAGCCGTTCGAGGGGCTCTCCCGAATCGAGCCCGATGCGCACGAAGAGGCCGTTGAACGAGTTGTCCACCACCGTGTTGCCGCGGATCATTGGCCCGATCCGGCCGCGGGAATCGTCGAACGCGTCCGGGTTGGCCGACATGGCGTGGTCGGCGTTCTTAGTGAGGAGGTTGTTCGTGATCGTCGGCCGGGTCGTGTCGATGTGGATCGCCGAGTAGGTCGACTCGACCGAGCCCACCACGACGCTGCCCCCGCCGTAGCTCAGCTCGGCCTGGTTGACGTAGTTCAGGAAGATGCCCGGACCGGCCCCGGCGCCCTGGAAGTCCGAATCCTCGCGCAAGACCAGGCCGCCCCAGTCGCCGGCGGCCGCCGGGGTCACCGATGCGTTGCTGTCGCCGCCGATCGAATCGTCGGCGTACGAGGTGAACAGCACGTGGCACTCGGGCGTGCCGAGCACCTGCAGCGCGCCGCCGCTGCGATCGATGAGCGGGTCCGACGTGCCCGCGTCGATCACCGCCGAATTCAGCTTCACCATCGCGCCCGCGTCGATCTGCACCACCACGTCGCGCGGAATCTCGAACTGCGAACCATCCTCCAGCGGCATCCCGATCGTGTCCAACCCGATCAAGTACGGGCGGTTGTCGTCGACCGTGAGGATATCGTCGTCCGCTCCGCCGCCAGCGACGATGCGGATGATGTCGCCGGGCGACGCCGCGGCCAACGCCGACGAAATCAACCCGAAGGGCGTCCCCAACGAGCCGTCTTCGGCCGCCAGGCGCACGGGAGCGTCCTCCGCGTGCGATGTGATCGGCGTGGCGTTGTGGCCCCGGTCGACCGTAAGCACATTCGTCACCGCGTCAACGCCCCTGACGATCATCTCCTCACCGTCGATCTTGATGACGGTGACGTCGACCTGAACGTCGAACACGCCGACGTCGTCAACTCGCACCGTCCGGTTCCCGGAGCTGGCGTTGAGCGACTGCCTCAGGTTCGTGATCGCCGTCTTGTCGACGAAGATCGTGTTGTCGCTACGGAAGAAGAACTCGTGCGCCCCGCCGGGCAAGCCGTCGTTGTCCCCGTCGAAAGCCGTGCCGGTCGCGTCCTCGAGGATCGAGCCCGGAGGCGGCGTGAATCCGAGCTTCAAATCGTACTCGCCGTCGGTCAGGCCGCCGAAGCCGCTATCGGAGATCGACGGGTCGTAGTCGGTGTTGCCCGTGCTCGACACGCCGATGTAGTACGTGCCCGGCTCCAGGGCCAGCTCGATGTACGAGTCGTTGCTGTAGTAGTCGTCGTTCTGGGCGATCAGCGTGCGCGAGCCGTCGTCCGGGTCCTCGCGGTACAAGCGCAAGGCCGTGTTGAGCAGACTGGAGTTGCTGAGGCGCTCGGCAACGGTCTCCGCCGTGAAGACGCCGGCCTCGGTGACCTCGAACTGGTACATGTCGACGTCGGTCGCGTCCGGGCGGTGATTACGTTGCGAGTGGATAATGTCGACCTGGGCCGGATACGTGTCCTCGACCGCCTCGGGACCGCCCATCACGGCACGGAGCTCGTAGCAGTGCGCCAGCCCAATCGAGTGGCCGATCTCGTGCAGCGCGACGCCCATCCATCCGCCGCCGAACACGTCTTTGGCCGGGTCGCCATAGTTCATGGCGTTCATGATCACCTTGCTTCCGGTGGAGACGCCGCCCACTGTCGGAGGCACATTCCCCACGCGAACGTCGCCCGTCACGACCTGGATACCGCTTGAGGGCGTTTCGTACACCTCAAAGCCGAACAGCGAGGCGTACATCTCGAAGATCTCCCGGGTCCGTTCCTTCTGCTCGTCGTTGATCTGGTTGTGGAGCGGATTGCCCTGGGAATCCGTGCCATAGACATCGGCGAAATTGTACCTGACGACGCCGATCGCGTTGGGAGCGCTGCTCCTTGTGCCCGTGCCGGCGCCGTGCATCTCCGCACTGAGTGGTATGTCGCGGTGGCCCGGCTCGTCGGAGCCGCCGGGATACTGGGGCATGTCGATCCAGTCTTGCGGCTCGATCTGGCTGCTGAACTGCTGCTCGGCCGCCCCCAGCGTGCCGAGGGCCGTGGCCGTGTCGAAGCTGGAGTTATCGTCGTCGCCGTCAATCGCGTTGTCGACGTCCAGCTCGATTAGGTAGGAGCCCGACGTGGTGCCGTCCTCGTTGTCCGATCCGTCGGCCGGCGTGTAGTGGTCGTTGTCGGCGCTGGAGACGCCGATGTAGTAAGTCCCTATCGGCAGGGTCACACCGAGCCACTCCGCGACCCCCTCATTCCCCGCGTCCACGAAGCCCGCCACCAACTGCGTCCCCGCCGAGTCGAACAGACGAATCGCCACGTCCAAATCTGCATCCGGAGTCACGTCGACGTCTAGATCAGTGCCGTCTTCGGCGATCTCGACCCGATACAGATCGACGTCGTCGTTGCCGTCTTCATCGCCGATGAACGCGACCTGCGAAAAAGAAGAACCCGTCGTATCGAACAACGTTCCGACGTTAACCGCCGTGTCGATCGTCTCGTTCGACTCGTCGGACGTCCCGACTTGCAGCCGGTACGTGGCGTCCGGCAGGTCGTCGACGAAGTCCAGCACCGCCGTGTTCTCGGCGGCGTCGTACGCGACCGTGTCGGGCAGCAGGATCGTGTCGTCGTCGGTCGCCAAGGTCTCGTTGGTGTCGAACAGCGTGTAGAAGCGCGGGTCGGAGGCGAGCGTCGGGTCGAGAGCGTCGTCATTGAAGTAGACGACGATCTTATCACGATCCTGTTGGAGAGCGCCCGCCACGCGACTCACCGGCTGCGGCACCACGGCAACGACCCGGGCGCCCAGGTCCAACTCGAACTCGAGTCTTCCGTCGAGACCGCCCCGGAAGAGATAACCGTCGACGTCCTGCAACGGCGTGGACCCGGAGCCGATGAGGTTGATCCGATAGAGGTCGTCCGGAAGCGTCTCCGCAAAACGGACGATCACTTCGTTCGGCTCGTCGCCGATGCCGATCCAGCCGTACTCGACGACCACGTCGTCGCCGTCGCCGATCACCCCGTCGCTCCCGCTCCGCACGATCTGGATGCCGCCGAGCGAGCTCGGATCGACCATCCGGCCTTCGTTGAAGTGGAAAACCAGTTCCCGCGGCGCGACGTGAAGGACTTCCCCTTCCTCAATGAGGTCATCCCCGTTGGGCACGACCTGCACCAACTCCAGAACGATCGCCTGGGAATCGACGATCCGCACCGCGTAGTCTTCCACCTCCCCATCCAACGCCACCCCCGTCGGGTCCAAGCCACCCGTGCTGCTCAAGCGGAACCGCGCCGAGGTCGATCCGACCATTGCCGTATCGGGAATCTGAAAACCCAGATTGTTCGCGCCGGCCGTCAAAGGCTCGTTCTTGAAAATCTGCTCGCTCCAGGGATTGCCCCAGCCATCTGTCCCCGAGTCGTTCCAGTCGCCGTCGCCGTTGAAGTCGACCCACGCGTCCAAGCGCCCCTCCGCCGAGCTGATCACGGTGACGTTGCCGGAAAGCCCCACTCGCATGGACGTTGTGAATACGACGCCGTCCTCGTCGTCGATCCCGTTGAGATCGTCCCCCATCGCCCCGGCGTCGGGCTGCCCGTCGACCTCGCCATCGATGACGCTTCCCAAGAAGAAGCCGGGCTGAATCGCATGCCGCGCGCCGTCGTTGGCCAGAAGCGTCGCGTAGGGCGTGTCGGGCGCGTCGCCGAAGTCGATGGGACGGAATTCCAGGCCCGTTAGACCACCGGCGAGGCCCGTCGGGCCCACCTCCACCACAATGCCCGTCGCCGGGTCGACCGTGAAGAGCGCATTGTCGCCGGTGATAACGTCGCTGCCGTCCGCCGCATAGAGCGTTCCATCCAGTATGTCGAAGTCGATGGCGCCGCCGTCGAAATCGGCCTGTGCACCCAGCCATGTCAGAGAGGTCGTGGAAAGAACCTCGCACGTCGTCTTGTCGACCTCGTACAGTTCATCCGGCGAGTCCGCGCGCACGTAAAGCCGGCCGGCCCCATCGAACGCCATCGAGGTCACCGACGCGTCGACCGGGATCGTTCCCACCACGGAGGCGGCACCCGTATCCACGTCGATGGTGAACAGCTCGACGGATGGTCCGCTGGAGTCGTTGGAAACCCCGTAGAGAACGCCGGTCGTTGGATCGAAGTCCAAGTCCGCATCCCCGGTATCGGAAACGTTCAGGCCCGTCGAGCCAATGAGTGTAGGGTTGCCGGTTAGCGGATCGATCGTGTAAAGCCTGTCGCGGACAGCCGGAGTAGCCGCGACGCTGCTGGTCATCGTGTAGAGCACGCCGGTCGGATCGGCGGCGATCCCCACCGTGCTGTCTGCACCCAGCCCGGTGTCCCGGAGATCGGTCGCCTCGCCGGTCTCGGTGTCGACGTCGTAGAGGGCTCCGTCCGCGTCGATTCCCCACGCGTTGATGCTCAGGAGCTGTCGTTCCTCGAACTGCTCGATTCGCAGCTTGCGGGCGCTACACGCGGTGGTGTCCCGGCCTCCCCTTTTCTTGGGACGTCGCTGTCGGCCGACTCCCCCATTCGGCGAGAAATACCGGAACAGCCTTTTAATAGACATGGCCCACTCCTCCCGTTTCGTTCAGCAGTACGTCTGGTGCAGGATCCAAGAGTTGCGGTGACGACTCCTTGACGACGTGACAGTCCGAGGGTCCCCGGCTGCACTATGAGACGCGAAACCGCGCACGGGTACCCATTCGAGTCAGTCTGCTTAGGACGATCATGAGTGTCAAGTTATTTTGATTACTCCGTGTCAGCTTTTTTCGCCGCCAATAATGTCTGGACCGAATATGCGGAGGATCGTCCACCCGAAAGGGTTGTAGGGAATCGCCGCGTCTCCAAACCAATGCAGACCGGTCCTGGGCAAAGCCGCGACCAAGTCCTTCCAACCAAAGGCTGTGGAATCGCAAATTTGGGCGACCTGAACAAGCTAGAAAAGCGTCGGGCTCGCTTTGGGCCCGCCTGCGACTCGCGATGTTCTCTCCGCGCAAGAAGCCTGCCGAAGACCGAGGACCCGTTGTCCACCCAAATGGGCCGTACAAAGCTGCTGGGCCACCGCACCGATTTGCCGGGTTCCTACCCCAGCCGACCTGCCCACGACCGCTGAAGGAGTCTGAACCCATCTGGGGGGTTTGCAATTGGGCCGTCGGGCACTCGCGATCTCTGACCGCCTCAGCAAACCGACCACCGCCGACTCACCCACCGCAACGCTCACCCGCCACCCGATTAAGGGGAGGCCGCCGACGCGTTGACCCGCATTCACCCGGCCCACATACTGGGGCAGCAGCGTTGCCGCGCGTGGGCGGCCATGCTGGAGGGTCGCCTTTGCAGCCCGACGGGGGGTCGGCGACGTTCGAGTCCAGTCGGCAGGAGGTATCGAGATGAGACATTTCGCGGCACGGCGTAACGCACGTCCCATTTGCCGGTTACGCCAAGTGCGGCCGAGAGTCACTCCATTGGCTTCTGCCGTTGCGGTGTGCCTGTTGTCAATCTTCACAGCCACCGAAGCGCTCTGTGGCGAATCCAGCCGAGCACCCAATGTCGTCCTGATCCTTGCCGACGACCTGGGCTACGGCGACCTCTCCTGCTATGGCTGCCCGGACATCGACACGCCCAAGCTGGACCGCCTCGCCCAACAGGGCGTGCTTCTGACCGACTGCTACGCCAACGGCTCCATCTGCTCGCCCACCCGGGCGGCCCTGATGACCGGGCGATACCAGCAGCGGATCGGGCTCGAATGGGCCGTCTACTACCAGGCGCACGGCGAGGGCCTTCCGCCCGAAGAGAAGTCGGTCGCCCGGATCATCCGCGACGCCGGATACGCCACCGCGATGGCCGGCAAGTGGCACCTCGGCTACGACGACGGCTGGACGCCCAACGACCACGGCTTCGACCGCTTCTTCGGCTCGCTGGGGGGCAATATCCACTACTTCCAGCACGTCGACCGGCTCGGCGTGCCCGACCTGTTCCTCGATCGCGAGCTGGTGAAGCGAAAGGGCTACGCCACGGACCTGACCGCGGATTTCGCCGTCGAGGTTATCGACGCGTGGGCCGGCCGTCCCTTCTTCCTCTATGTCGCTTTCAACGCCCCCCACTTCCCGTACCAAGGCCCGGACGACGTCGACCGCGAGGTCAAGCCGCGCACGAAGGGATGGCAGGCGGGCACGCGCCGATCGTACGTCGCCATGGTCGAGCGGCTCGACCAGGCCGTGGGGCGGATCGTCGAGGCCGTCGACCGCCGCGGGCTGGGCGATCGCACGCTCGTCGTCTTCACCTCCGACAACGGCGGGGCCACCCATTCCCGCAACGATCCGTGCTCGAAGGGCAAGGGGACCCTGTGGGAAGGAGGCATCCGCGTGCCGTGCATCGCCCGATGGACGGGTGTGCTGCCCCCGGGCGTGCGCTCACCCCAGGTCGCCTGCACCATCGACTGGGCCGCGACCGTGGCCAAGCTGGCCGGGGGCGAGCCGCCCGGCGACCGCCCCTTCGACGGCATCGACCTGATGCCCATCCTGCGTGGCGACCGGGCCCCCGTCGAGCGGACGCTCTTCTGGCGTCGGGCGCCCGATCCCCACCGAGGCGGCGTCGAGCCTCACCGCGCCGTGCGCCAGGCCGACTGGAAGTACATCGACCAGCCCGACGGGACACAGTATCTCTACAACTTGTCGAGCGACGTGGGCGAGCAGCACAACCTGGCCGCCGAGCATCCCGACCGGGTCGCTGCGATGAGACAACGGCTCGACCGTTGGGAAGCCGAGGTCGATCCGCCGCTGTACGATCAGCGCAGCCGAGCGATGGCAACCCGCCGTGCCCGATCGACGCCCCGGAAGCAGGCAAGACCGGGCCCCACCTCGGGTGCCCGGAAACGTCCTTGACACCCCGCGGCTCGGGGGCCTTCTTGCCCCCTCGATCATCTCCGGCGCATCACGGCAGCCGAGGGTTCCGCCGCCGTCCGCCTCAACCCACCTCCGCCAGCACGTACGGCCCTTTGGGAATGACGGCGATGCTCGCTTCCGGGCCGTACTCGGCCAGCGAGTCGGCCACGGCGGCTTCGACGCTGGGGGCGGGCTCGACGAACAGGTGCGTGAGCGTCTCGGGCGGCAGTCCGTCGGTCACCACTTTGACCTTCGCCTTGCGCCGCACCTTGGCCAGCTCCTCGAGCTGCCACTGGTCCATGACGAAGTAGTCGGTGTGGAGGATGCGGTCCATGAAGGCGTCGAGCGTGGCGTTTTCGTCGAACAGGCGCTGGAACTCGGCGCTGCCGATCCCCTCGCTCATGCTCGCCGCCAGGATGATCGTCCCGCCCGGCTTGACGATCTCCAGCGCCGCCACCATCCCCTTGACCGACTGGTAGTAGGTCGTGTCGAGCGGGTAGCCGGCCGAGCTGGTGACGACGACGTCGACCGGCTCGGGCACCGTGTCGCTGACGAGCTTGCGCACGAAGCCCACGCCTTCCAGGAAAGCCGCCTCCATGTGGCCCGCCACGACGGAGAGGATCTGCCGCCGCTCGTCGATCACGGTGTTGACGATGAAGTCGCAGCCCGTGCGCCGGGCGATCCACGTGTTTTCCTCGTGGACCGGGTTGTCGTCGAGCACGCCGTTTCGGGCGTTGGGGTGTTCGAGGAACTTGGGCGAGTGCCACGCCCGGATCGTTTCCAGGGCGGCCAGGCCGGGGCAGACGAGCTTGCGCCCGCCGGAAAACCCGGCCATGAAGTGCGGCTCGACGAGCCCGGTGGTGATCTTCAGCTCGGCGTCGACGTAGCGGCGGTCGATCCAGATGGGCATGCCGCGTGGGCTCTCGCCGAGGTGGGCGTGCTCGTCGCGGTTCTGCCCGTCGTGGTTCTCGATCCGGTAGCCTTCCATGATCTCGCGGCCCACCATCTCCGCCAGCTCGTCGCCCAGGTTGGGCCGGTGCAGGCCCGTGGCCACCAGGATCAGGATCCGGCCGCGGGGGATGCCGCTCGCTTGGAGCGTGTCGAGAATCGGGGGGAGGAGCACCGCGTTGGGCACCGGCCGGGTGACGTCGCTGACGACGACGCACGCGCTAGCGCGGCCCCGGGCAAGCTCGGCCAAAGGCGGCGTGCCGATCGGGTGCGAGAGGGCATCGCGGATAGCGGCCGGCGGATCGGCGAGTGGCTCTTGCGCCTGGTAGCCCAGGCACTTGACCACGTTTCGGTCGGGCAGTTCCACCTCGAGACCGCTTCGACCGTATTCCAGGCGAACACGCATCGGGCGTACCTCCCGTCATGGTTGACCGGCGAGGCTGCGCGTGCCGTCGTGCTCTGAGCTTGACACGCCGAGAGCCGCAACCGGGCGGCACCCTCCGTTCGGTCACTTCTTCTTCCCGGCTCCCAAGATCGCCAACGGCTCGAGCTCGACCAGTTCGGCCAGCCCGGCTTCGGCCAGCTCGCGACCCAAGACGTAGCGGCCGGGGGTGCTCCACGCTTGGATCTTCTCCGGGGCGGCGCCGAACAGCCGGGCGAGGAGCCGGTCCATGTCGGTCTCCAGCTCGCTGAAGTGCCGGGCCCATTCCGCCGCTTCCGACAGGGCCACGTGCTCTTCGCTTTGCCACTTCATGGGATGGAACAAGAGCACGCTGTGCCGGGTGACCAATCGCCGGGCACAGGCAGCAAAGGGCCACAGCGCCGACGAAGAGCACTCCCCCGTCACCACGCCCACCGCGCGCAGGCCGCGGAGCACGATGAGCGACGTGAGGGCCAACGCGCAGTAAGGGCTTCCACCGATGGAGTCGAAATAGAGCACGCACTCGCCGCCCGGCTCCACGTCGAGCAGCTTCTCGCACAGTTCCGACTCGTTTTCGGTCAGGTCGCCCACCAGGGCGATCTCGATCGGGCCCTTTCGGTCGCGCTCCTTCATTCTACGGTCTCCCTCGGAAAGTGGTCGAGGCCGGCGTTGCCTTCTCGTTCAGCCGAAAGCCGAAGGCATGCGCGGGAACGAAAAAGCGGTGGGCCGGCTCGCGCGCGGCCCACCGCATGGGTCGGAACCAGGACGCTCGCGCCTGGCTAGTCCATCGTGATGGCCTCGGCAGGGCATACATCGACGCACACGCCGCAGTCGGCGCATGCGTCCTCGTCGACCACCGCGATCTCGTCTTTCATCGCGATGGCCTCCGAGGGACACTCATCGACGCATGACTCACACCCCGTGCACTTCTCCGCGTCTACCACAGCAGGCATTGACCAAGACTCCCCTTAAACGAAACCCAAGACGTAATGTATATGGCGGTCTTACCGGCCATTACGCACTAACTGATCGATCTTGGCGACGGGTCTTGTGTCCCGCCGCTTCGATGCCCTGGCGAGACGGGTCGCCAGCGGAAGTCGTGAAGATAGCAGGTTAATCCGGATTTGTGAAGCGTCAATGGGTCCCGCCGAGAAAATCGTCCCCAGCCCGGCCCGTCCCGGTCCGGCCGGCTTGGCGACTGAGCCGGTCGGCCCAGTAGAGCGGCTCCGGCAACCGCCGTCCCCGGAGCAATTGGCGGACGGCGCACTCGGCGAACGCCAAGTTGGTACGATGCCCGGGCGAGATGAAGATCGGGCGTCGGCTTCCGGCCGTCGGGCGAACGGCCAGCCCGATCACCCGGTCGTCGAGCACCACCGGCCGAGACTCCTCCGGCCTGAGTCCCTCCAGGGCCACGCTCCCGCACAAGAGCTTCTTGGTCACCCCGATCGTGGCCAGCGACGCCACGACGCCCAGGTGGCTGGCAATTCCCGCGCGTCGCTGGTGGAGGATGCCGTTGCCGTCGACCAGGACCAGCTCGGCCAGGCGGCCCGCGCGGCGGACCTCGTCGATCAGGTCCAGGAAGATTGGCAGCTCCCGGAAAGCCAGGTAAGTGCTGATATAAGGAAACGCGACCCGTCGGCCAACGGTGGTCGACCAGACGAGCTCGCCGCTTTCTACCTCGACGAGGGCATAGGCGGCCACACCCCGGTCCGGCGTTGGGTAGGAGACGTCGACCCCGCCGACCAGCCTCGGCACCCGGCGTCGGCGTCGGATCGCCACCTTCGACACGAGATCGTCTTGAACCCGCCCGAGTTGCTCCAGTGGGCGGTCGGAGCGGAACCGGTCGAACCCGAACCGGGTCAGGTCGACCGAGCCTTGACGCACGTCCACGCCCTCGGCGGCGAGGCGTTTGGCCTTGGCGGGCGGTCCGCCGGCGATGTACTCGCCGATCTGCCCCCCGGCACGGACGACCCGGTGACAAGGGCACGCGGCCGTGTGTTCGTGATGGAGCATGAAATGCCCGACCCACCGCGCGGCGATCCGGTTGCCCAGCCATTCGGCCAGCACGCCGTACGTGGTCACGCGACCCGACGGGATCTGGTCGAGCAACGCCCGCAGCTCGCCGGGCAAGTCGGGCAGATCGCGAAACGGCTCGGACATCGACTTTTACTCGACGAGGTATGGAAGCCCCTCGCGAAGACGCAAAGACGCAAAGGAAAAGGAAAGGAATGGGTGCGGGCTCGCTTCTACGTTCGCCAGCCCACGCAAAGCCTCCACGTTACCAGTTTTCAGGAGATTTGCTCGACAATCTGACTGGAATACCCCCGAAACCACACGTGTTTTGCATCTCCGAGGGCGGTGCCCGTCAAAGAAACCCTTGTTTTCCAGTACACGTAGAAACGAGTCTGCACCCAAAGGAATTGAGATGAACTAGTCGATGCGTGCACGCGCCTCCCCATTCTTCTCGAATCCTCTTCTTCTTTGCGTCTTTGCGCCTTTGCGAGAGCCCTTCCTCCGTCCTTTCCCCAACCGCTTGCTTCGGCCCGCAGTTCGGATATCCTAGATTGTGACGGCCCCGCACCGGCGCCGACCGCCCAACAGCATCCCCCACGACCTGGTCGGCGTCAACGGCCCTCCCTGTTGTTCATTCACCACGTTGCTCAGAAAGGGACGATCATGAACGGGTTTGCCCGAAGCGTCTCGCCGATCTTGCTCCTGGCGATCTTCCTTGCCGCCCCCGCCGGCTCGGCCGAGTGGCATCATCCGCTCTACCTCGACGGCGGCGACTTCTGGCGGGCACGGATCCCCGTGACCGTGC
Source organism: uncultured Planctomycetaceae bacterium (assembly GCA_964505295.1). GTDB lineage: Bacteria > Planctomycetota > Planctomycetia > Pirellulales > Thermoguttaceae > DATKZH01. Next base: position 3,020 of record CAZDHR010000058.1, on the reverse strand, counting down.
ACAACGAGGGAGATCTCGCCGTGGAGGGCGACCCGGTGGCGATCACCGTCGGAAGCGCCCCCGGCCAGGCAGCCCTCGCCGGGAAGGACGCCGAGGCGATTCGCGTCTGCGACGCCGCGGGCGTGGAAATGCTCTTCGGCCTGACCGCCCCCGACGGCACCCCCGTCACCCGCGGACCGATCCCCGCCGGCAGCACGCTCGTCCTGCCCGTCGTATGTCCCGCCCGGAGCACCGCGGTCTCTTACGTCTACTTCGACAACCCCCGCGCGGGCGAGGTGCCCGACTTTCTTTCCGCCCGCATGGAGCTTGTCAACGGCGACGTCGAACTGGGCGAGGGAGACACCCCCGGCGGATGGCAGCACGACGCGCCGGACGACTCCCATCGGGCAAGCTGGACGAGCGAACACCCGCAGTCGGGCCGGCGATGCCTCAAGACCGTCGTTGCCGACGGCGCCGAGCCTACGTGGATCGCCACCCGGCAGCGCGGCATCCGCGTCGTCGGCGGGGCCAAGTACGTGATGCGGGCGTGGGTGAAGGCCGAGAACGTCCGCGGCTCGGCCGGCTGGTACATCCACGTGGGCAACCGCGAGAACTCGATGTTGACGAGCCCCATGCTCTCCGGCGGCGAGGGAACCTACGACTGGAAACAGGTCACCGCCGAGTTCACCGCCCCGGCCGAGGCCAACCGGGCCGACCTGGGCACCGTGCTCCGCGGTACCGGCACCGCGTGGTTCGACAACGTCACCCTGGAATGCCGCGAGCCGGGGAACCTTCGGGCCGAAGCGGCGGGGCCCGAGCGGGCATCGCTCCGCGAAGTCGGCCTCGATGCGCCCTGGTACGACGATCAAGCCGGCGACGACGTCGACTGGCCGCACCGCGCCCTGGTGCGCGTGTTCAACTTCTCCTCCGAGCCGACCAGCGAACCGCTCGTGGCCGTGAGCCTCAGCCGGCTCGGCCTCTGGAAAAGGGGACGCAGCTCTTTTGCCGGAACGGCCCGAAGGGTGCTTCGCACAAAAGAACTGCGTCCCCTTTTCCAGTCGATCCGCGTCGCCCACGCCGGCCGGCCCGTCAAGCACTTCCTCTACGGCGACCTCCTCTTGTTCGAGGGAAGCGTGCCGCCCCGGACGGTCAACTGCTACTACGTCTACTTCTCCGACGACCCACGCATCCCGTCGGCCCCGTCGGCCGACGCGACGTCGCTGTTGTCCGGCACGGGCAACCTGGTGGAAAACGGCGGGTTTGAGCAGGGCGACAAGCTGCCCGACGCGTGGTCGGCCGGCGGCCCGCCGCAGGGCCCGGACGGCGTCACCTACGGCTTCGACGACCCGGGCCGCGAGGACCTGGGCAAGCGATCGGCTAGGATGCACGTGCCGCACGACGTTCGACCCGCGTGGCGCGGCTGGCAGCAGGGCGTGCCCGTTCGCCCCGGGCACACGTATCTCTTCGCCGCGTGGGTCAAGTGCGAGGACGTCCAGAGCGGCGACGTGAAGCTCCATGCCCATCGCCATCGGGCCGACGGCAAGCTCTCGGAGCACAGCCCGATGGTAAGCTGCGGAACGTCGATCAGCGGCACGGCCGATTGGACCTTGATGTCCGGCCGGTTCACTATGCCGGAGGACACGGTTAGCTTCCACCTCCATCTGACGATGGACGCGACGGGCACGGTCTGGCACGACGGCGTCCTGCTGACCGAGATTGTGCCGGGCAAAATGGTCCGGCTCGAAGGACGGCCGGTCGAAGCCGCCGACGGCGTAAGCGTCTGGCAGGTCCCGGCCGTGGTCAAGGTCTTCCGCGAGGACCCCGTGGCACGTAACACCGGGCCGGCGCAGATCTCCGTGGCCCGAAACGAGAAGGAGCCGCTCCAGTTGGCGGTGCGAAGCGCCCGGGCGCTCGGTGGCGTGCGCGTTGCAGTTGATCCGCCGGTCGGCCCGAACGGGGCGAAGCTCGACGACGTGGAAGTGAACGTCGTCGGCTACGTGCCGATCGACTACGCGACCAACTACTACCGGGCGGACACCGCCGATTGGCAGCGCAAGATCCCCTCGCAGCCGGCCCGATCCGACGGCTGGCCCGGCCTGTGGCCCGATCCCCTGCTCCCCTGGGCTGCGTTCGACCTCGAAGCCAACGCGACCCAGCCGATCTGGATCACCGTCGGCGTGGGCAGCGACGCGGCGCCCGGCGACTACCGGGGCGCGGTGCGGCTTCTCTCGGGCGACAAGGCGGTGGCCGAGGTGCCGTTTGCGGTCCACGTGTGGGACTTCACGCTTTCGGACGAAAGCCACGTGGCGGCGATCTACGACGTCCGCCTCGGGCACGGCGGCGCGCTTTGGGGCAAGCCGCTCGAGGAGATCTATCCGGAAATCGTCCAGTTCATGGCCGACCGGCGGCTCTGTCCCGACACGATCCGCCCCACGCCGGTCGTCAAGCTCGAAGACGGCCGGGTGGTGACCGACTTCACCGAGTTTGACCGGATGGCCGAGGTCTACTTCGACCGGCTCAAGCTCCCCTTCGCCTACACGCCGTGGCAGTTCTACTTGTTCGGGTGGGGCCATCCGCCCAAGACGATCTTCGGCGAGCGCCCCTACCCGGGCGATCCGCCCTACGAAGGGGTCGACCGGAGCAAGCTGCGCCCCGAGTACAAAAAGGCCTACCAGGCGTGCCTCAAGGCCTTCTGGGACCACCTGAAGGAAAAGGGCTGGGCGGAGAAGGTCGTGCTCTACATCTCCGACGAGCCGTTCGACCGCCACGAGCACATCATCGAGCAGATGAAGGCCCTCTGCGACATGATCCACGAGGTCGACCCCAACATCCCCATCTACTCGAGCACCTGGAAGCACGTGCCCGAGTGGGACGGGTACCTCGACGTCTGGGGCATCGGCCACTACGGGCGCGTGCCGGTCGAGAAAATGGCCGAGCTGCGCGCGGCGGGCGATCGGCTCTGGTTCACCACCGACGGCCAGATGTGCACCGACACGCCCTACTGCGCCGTGGAAAGGCTCCTGCCCCACTACTGCTTCAAG
>CAZDHR010000057.1:0-23010 GCA_964505295.1 uncultured Planctomycetaceae bacterium | reverse complement strand
CATCCTGGAGACGACTCCCCCCGCGCCGCTCCTCTCGGTGCGGACCGAGCGAGTCGTCTGTCTGATGATGGGCGCCCGCCAGCTACGCGAGCTGCGTCGCATCCGGGCGAGCGGCGAGGGGATTCCCGCGGAGCCGTATACGTCCCTGGAATACATCGGAAAGGAGCTGCTTCATTCCCGTCGGCTCTGTCTCGAGCATCGCTGGCGGAGCATCGACGTTTCGGGCAAGTCGGTGGAAGAGGTCAGCCGGGAGATCATTGCCCTACGGCCCAAGGACGACGCTCCATCCGGGGCGCCCGGCTAGGGGTCGGCGCATTAACTACTGTCGCAATCGTCGCTTTTCGCTCCGCGAAAAGACGCTTGTTCGCGGAGCGAACAACGACACTCATTGAAGTGTCGGTGCTAGGTCGCTTTCTCGCGGGCGGGGCCTTTCGTGAAGCAAGACGCAGTTCAGGGTGCTCATCTGGACGGGGCACCTGATGGCGTACGTGAAATCCTCGATGCAATCACAAGAGCCGGCCTCAAGCGCGGCGTTGCCGGCGGGAGGACCTGATCATGAATGAAGCGAAGAGAAAACCGGCCCTCTGGAGTAGAATGTGCCGGGCAGTCTTTAGAAGCCGCTCCGTGTGCCCACACTGCGGAGCAAGAATCAGGCAGGGCGGTGCGTACTTCATGTTGGCCTGCATACTGATTGGCCTCGGCGCGGGCATGGTCGGGCAGCACATCGTGAGCCTCCAGTGGGAGTCCGTGATTGCAGAGTTCGAGCACGATATCAAGCAGCCGTTTCCACCACACCGGTCGGAGCAAGACGCGACCGTAGCGGAAACGCCGCAAGACGACGAGCCCTGACCGCCGCACGCCCTCCTGGGTATCTGACGCCTGGCCGCCGCGTCGAGAGGTCGCGCGGAGTTGCATCTTGAACGGCTGCGACTCCGGCCGGCGGCGAGCCGGAAGGGCACGTCGACGTCGACTGGTTCCGCTATCACTACGACGGACCCAAGGGAAACCTCGACTCGCATTGAGGCTTCGCCCGAGCTTCGTCCGTGTCCTAGCCGATCTCGCTCATTGCCACCGGCCGACCCGTTTCGATCGAGCGTTGCGTGGCCAGGCACATGGCGACCGACCACTTGCCGTCCTCACCGCTGCACGCGATCGGCCTGTCGCTCTCAATAGCAGCGACCATCGCCGCCATCTGGTCTGCCAACTCGAACAACTCGCCGGCGGCCCGGGCAATGGAGATTTCCTCCAGCTTCTCGCCGTCGAAGGCCTTCAAGAAGAACGTGGGATGCTCGGTGCGGTCCATGGCACCGCTCCAACTGGCCCAGACGGCGCCCTTGGTGCCGGTCACTTTCACGGTTTGATGATGCTCGAAGGCCGCCAACGTCTGCGAAACGACGGCGTACGCCCCGCCGGTGAACTTCATGATCGCGCTACAGTTGTCCTGCAATTCGGGATGGTTCGGCTGGCGCGAACTGGCGGCCGCATAGACCGATTCCGGCTCCCCCACCGAACTTAGATACCAGCGTGCCAAGTCGAAGAAGTGGATCGGCTCTTCCAGGATCCAGTCGCCCACGCGGCTGATGTCGAACCGCCAGCCGTCCGCGCCCAGCCGGTACGGGTTGCGCGACAGCTCGACCAACACGTACTGCGGCTCGCCTACCACGCCGTCATCGACCAGGTCTTTCACCTTGCCCCACAACGACGACAGACGGAACTCATGGTTGACCGAGATCCGCAGGTCCTTCTCCTTGGCCAGCCGCAACACGTCGTCGCATTCTTCCATGCTCAGGCACATGGGCTTCTCCAACAGCAGGTGCTTGCCGGAGGAAAGCACGGCCGTGGCCACCTCGTGATGCAGGCGGTTGGGCACCACGACGTCGACCACGTCCAAGTCGTCGCGCCGGACCAGCTCCCGATAGTCGCCGACCACGGCGGCGTCGACGTGTGCCTCCTGGGCCGCCTTTCGAGATTCCTCCGACGGCTCGGCAATCGCCACAAGCCGCGCGCCTTCCGTCTTCGCGATCGAGGCGGCGTGGTGCCGTCCCCAAGCGCCGTAACCGATGAGTCCAAAACGAACGGGCGAGTCTGACATGGGTTCTTCCTTTTTTGCGATTCTCCGTGGATTGTCAATCAACACTCATAGTGTCGTGACCCTAGCGTCATTCTGCGCAGGTCCACATCCGCACGCCGTCGATCGAACCGGCGGTAGTCATGAGCTCGTGCGTGACGGGCCGCCATCCGGCGAGAAACATGTTCTGTAGGCGATAGGGTTCGGTCACCGGTTCGTCCTGATGACCACGTCTAGCTCCTTGATCCACAGATTCCGGAACTGCACGGAGTCGCCGTGATGTTGCAGGCCGATCGGACCGAGATCCGGCAGATTCGGCAAGTGCGCCGAGTCAATGACCTTCTCGCCGTTGAGGACCACGGTCATGCACTTGCCCTTGAGCGTGATCTCGAAAGCATTCCACTCGCCAAACGGCCGGTCGGCGTTCTTGATCGGGATGCACGCTCGGCGGACTTCTTGCGGCATACTGCGATCCGTACGGTAGCCGTTGATCTCGCCGGAGCCGAGCTCCTGGCTCCAGATGTTCGCCTGGCACTTCAACACGCCGCGCATCAGGATCCCGCTATCGCCGGCGTCGAGCCGCGGCCGGGTGCCCCGCTTGCACGGGTTGTCCTCTTCCGTCAGGAAGCCGCCGTTGTAGAGCACAATCGGCTGCGGTTTCATCGTCCCTCAAAGAGCCCTGCTCGTAAGGAACGTGCGACAACGGCCCGTCCAAGTCCGGGATCAGGATAGCATGGGCAATTGGCGGTCGATAGCCGTCCGAACGCTACTCCGTGACCTGATCTTCCGTCGAGCGCGAGCTTGATGCGCGTCCCCGGGTCCGTAGACCCGACGCGGTCGCGGCCGCCGTAAGCTCGTTCTCGACGTTGAGGATCCCCGGCTCGAAGCGGGCGACGTGGCCGGCCAGGACGCGGTCGTGATCGGTGGCGACCACGCCGCGGAGGATCGCGGTTTGGTCGTCGATCGTCACCTCCAAGGGCGATCGCAGCCGGTCGCCCAGCGCGCGGCGGAGGCGCTCGACCAGCACGAACTCGGCCCGGTGCCCGCGGAGGAAATCGGTCCGCCATTGGAAGCGGGGAGGGCTTGCCGGCGTGGCGCTCGGCTCGCCGATACCCGGCGCCCCGGCCGTTCCCTCGAGCGGCGATCCCATTTCCCCGGGCTGTCCCGGGTTCTGCGCTCGTTGGCCGGCTAGCAGTTCGGCTTGCCCACCGAGTTGATCCGAGGGCGAGCCCATTTGCCCCGGCTGCTGCGAGAGCGTTGCCTGTGGCTCGATCGCGGCCTGCGATTCGGCGGCACCCAGGAAGGGCTGCGAACCGGTCTGGTTGAACGGGTAGCTCGCCTCGCCCCCGTACGCTGGCTGAGTGGCGAAGTCCTCGTTGAAAGAAAAGGACGGGGTCGCCACGAAGCCCCGTTTGAAATTGGGCCGCGGCCCGAACTGGCCACCGCCGCCGAAGTCGAGCGGCTTGGGGTAGACCGGGAACCCCAGCGAGCGTGGGCCGAACAGGGAGCGGTACTCCCCCTGGGTCGCACTCGACAGCGGGCGCGGCCGAGGGCGGACCTGGGCCCGGACGTCCACGCTGGAGGCCAACACGAAGAGCCCCGCCACGGCCGCCGTCAGCCAGTTGATACGCATCGTCGTTTCCCTACCTGAAGGATATTCGGCGTGCGGCCCAGGCATGCCCCCCGAAGTGCCTGCCCGGGCCGCAAAATGTCAGACTGCCACCGTGACGCACCGCCCCGTATCTATATCGTCCTGATGCCCGGGCGAATCCCACCGGAAATCGTATGCAGCAAGCGTCAAGTAGTCAACGAACGCAACCGCCCGGCCATGTCGACGTTCGTTGACCCGACCCGCCAGCGGGGCCATAATCTCCAGAAGTCCAACGGGGCAAGACGATCAGGGGACGACTCGTGATGACCACCCTGTCGCTGGCGGTTCTGATTGCGTTGGCGGGCGGAGCGAGCACCCCCCCTTCGTCCGACGAAAAACCCCTGGCCGACCGAATCGAGGCGCTGCGGGACCCCGACACTGCCGTCCGGCTCGAAGCCGCTCGGGCGATCGGGAGGCTCGGTCCCAAAGCGCAGAGCGCGGTGCCGGCGCTCGTTGAGGCGCTCGGCGACGACGATGCGGACGTCCGGGCCGGGGCCGCTCGGGCGATCGGCGCGATCGGCCCGGCCGCCGAATCGGCGGTGCCGGCGCTTCTTGCGGCGCTGGAGGATAAAGGGGCCTTCTTGACGCTCAAGGACGACCTGCCCACGCGCCTGCCCGTGTGGGGCGCGGTCAGCGATGCTCTGGGCGACGTGGGCCCGGCCGCCCTGCCCGACTTGATCGCGGCTCTGGAGGACGAGCACCCGCAGGTATTCGCCGGCGCCGCCAGTGCCATCCACCGGATCGGCCCGGAGGCCAAGGAGGCCGTCGAGCCGCTGGTGAAGCTGGTGAAGACGGACGACGCGTTTGCCCGCCGCGCGGGCATCTACGGGCTGATGGGGATCGGGCCGGAGGCGAAGGCGGCGGTCCCGGCGCTCATCGAAGTGCTGGACCACGAGCACTTTCACACGCGGTACTGGGCCTGTCGGGCGTTGCGGGAGATCGGGCCGGGGGCGAAGGCGGCCGTGCCGGTCCTGGTCCGGCTGCTACGAGACGATCTGCCTTCCGTGCGTCGCCACGCGGCGCAGGCCCTGGGCGGCATCGGGCCCGAGATCGGCGAGGAAGCCATCGCATCGCTCACCGCGGCACTCGAGGACCCGCTGGAGCCCGTGCGTGAGGATGCGGCGATCGCCCTAGGCAAGCTCGGGCCGTCGGCCAAGGCAGCGGCCCCGGCGCTGGAAAAGGCGCTGGCCAAGGGCCCGCTGGCGGCGCGCGTCCCGGGAGCCAGGGCGCTGTGGTTGATCACCGGCCGGCCCGACCCGGCCGTCGGCGTGCTCGTCGGAGAGCTCGGCGATTTCAACGGGGGCGCCGCCGCCCGGGCACTGGGCGAGATCGGGCCCCCGGCCCAAAGCGCCGTCCCCGCGCTTCGCAAGCTCATCGCGTCGGATCACGTGCAGGAAGACGTCCGCCAGGCGGCCGCCGACGCGCTCAAGCGGATCGACCCGACCTCCCTGCCAAGAGATCCCTGTCAACGGCCCCGTGCCGCTACCGAAGATGCTTCCTGACAAACTCCAGCGCCCGCGCGTGGGCCGCGGCGACCCGCTCCTTGTCGCCCCCGCCGAGTCCGTGGCCCGCCCCGGGCACCATGATCAGCTCGTGCGCGACGCCGTGCCGTGCCAGCTCGCGGGCCATGGCGGCCGACAGGTCGTAGGGCACGTCGGTGTCGTCGGTGCCGTGGATCATGAGAATGGGTGGGTAGTCGGGCGTGATGTTGCGGACCGGGCAGAACGGATCGAGCTTGGCTCGCTCGGTCTTCGGATCGAAGCCCGTCACCTCCTTGGTCCATAGCCCGGTTTGGCGAAGGTAGAGGTAGTAGCGGCCCCGGGCCTTCTGTTCGGGTCCCTCCGTGCCCGTCAGCACCTTGGCGCCGACGGCCCGGCGAGCCTCTTCTTCGGCCACCAGCGGCACGGCCTGGCGATAGTGCTCCGAGGGCTGCGTGTACCACGGCCCGTCCACGTCTCCGTAGCCCCAGTAGGCCAGCAGCGCCACGGGCCGCGGCTCGACGCAGATCCCGGTCATCATCGTTAGATACCCGCCGGCCGAGCCGCCCGCGGCAAGCAGCTTCTCCGGGTCGACGTGAAACCGCGTCGGCCCTTCCTTGCGGATCCAGGCCCAGGCGTCTTGGACGTCGTCGATGATCGCGGGCAGCTTGACCTCCGGGGCGAGGCGGTAGTCGAGGGAGACGAGCACGAATCCTTCGTCGCGGCAGAGGTCCAGAAGCCGCCGCGGCACGCCCCGCCGGCTGCCGAGGATCAGCGCCCCGCCGTGCATCCAGACGACGCCCGGCCGCACCACCCGGTCGTCCGCCCGGTATACGTCGGCCTGAATCCGGCAATCGCCCACGACCTTATATATATACGTCTTCTTGACGAAGTCCGGCTGCGTCTCGGATTCGGCCGCCCGGAGACGGTCCGGTCCGAAAGCCACAAGGGCGGATAGGACCAGGAGCACGGGGGCACGGGCAGCGTTTCTTCGAATCGTCATGGGCTTTCTCCTTGGGCGAGTTTCTCGGGCCGGCATTTTGAGCGACGTTGCCCCCGGCCGGCTATTGCGGGCCGGCAGCGCCCCGCGCAGAATAGCACCTGACGAGCCGGATCATCAACCCCGCGACCGCATCTGGGAGGAGAAACCATGCCCAGCCTTTGTCGTCTTGCCACGGCCTTCGCGGTGTTCATCATGTCCGTTTCGTGGGGTGTCGGCCCGGAGCCCCGGTTGGCGGCGGCGGAGCGGGCGAAAGCTCCGGCCGGCCCGATGGTCCCGGTTTTGGAGGAATTCGACGGCGCCCACCCGAACGGGACCTGGGAGATCCATCAGTACGAGGGCACGTTCGAGTACCAGGTCAAACCCGACGCGCTGGTGATGGTCGACCAGCGGAACGCCAATCAACACCTGACGCGGCGCGGGTTCCAGCTTGACCCCCAGCGGCCCTATGCCGTCGAGGCCCTGTTTACGATCCACGAGCGCACGGCCCCGCGTCCGCCCAACTCATTCTGCCTGAATTTCCACGTCGCCGGCCCGGGGGATTCGTTCGACTCGATCTCCTGCTGGTCGATGAACGTCGACGTGGCCCCCAAGAAGGGCGCCGGCGGGGTGATGAAGCACATGGGCTTCGTGGACGGCCGGTTCCGGCAGATCGGACAGCGGAAGGTCGCCTGGGCAACCACCGGCGTCGAGTACCGGCTGCGCGTTGACGTGAACCTCGACCAAAGCGGCCGGTTCAAGCCCAACGTACTCACGGTGACCGTAATGGAGGGCGATCGAACGCGGGAACGCTTCGAGGTCGACTACTCGTCGTTCCCCTACCAGCCGGACCCCTCCAAGCCGGTCCGCGTCGGCGTCAACACGCACGGGGCCGATTGGACCATGCGGAATTTCAAGGTCTACGCCAAGGCAAGCTCGGCGGTCGAAAAACGGGAGAAACCATCATGAAAGGCCAACCGATCCGGCGACGTAACTTCCTGAAGGCCGCGGGCGCCGGTGCGGCGGCGATCGTCGTGGGAAGACCGACCGGCGTCGAGGCCGGTCGCCTGCCGCCGCTCGTTATCGAAGAGCCGTTTCACGGGGCCGTGTTGAACCGAAGGCACGGGGAGGAAATCGACGGGGGCCTGAAGATCCAGGTGTCCGGCCAGGGGCCCGTCGGTCAGCCGGTGACGGTCAACGGGACGCCCGCCGTGCGAACCGGCACACGTTTTGCTGGAGAGGTTGTGCTCCGCGACCAGGAGACGGAGATCGTTGCGGCGTCGGACGGGGTGTTCGGGGCCGGCGAGCATCGCGTGCGCGTGGTGTGGGACCGGCATTCGTTTCCTCGCTACCGTTTCTCGGTCGACGACAACAGCTTTTTCCTCCGCGATATCGCCGCAAAAAAGTACCCGTCGCTATTCGACTCCTGGTACCTAAGGATCTTTCAGGATCTCCATGCCAAGTACGGCGCTCGCTTCGTGCTTAACATCTACTACGCGACCGAAGACGGCTTCGAGCTGCCCCAGTTTCCCGACCGCTACAAGGGCGAATGGAACGACAATGCGGATTGGCTTTCGCTGGCTTTCCATGCCTACGCCGACAAGCCGGACCGGCCGTACCAATACGCTTCGCCCGGGCAGTTGATCGCCGATTTGGACAAGGTGGCCGAGGAGATACACCGTTTTGCGGGCGAGGAGACTTACTCGCCGCCGACGGTCATTCATTGGGGGATGGTGCAGCCGACGGCCCTGAAACCGCTCGCCGAACGGGGGGTTCGCGTGCTCAGCGGGGACTTCCGACGGCGTGGGCACGGTTGGGACGTCAATTACTTTCTGGACGCGGACCGTTCGGAGTACCTTTCCCGCCACGATGCCCTGATGGACTTCGCAAGCGGGATCGTCTTCTCGAGCATCGATATCGTCTGCAACAACACCCCGTTGGATCGCGTGGTGCCGACGCTTGCGCCGCTGGCCGCGGACCCGGGCCGAGCCGAAATTATGGACCTGTTCACCCACGAGCAGTACTTCTGGCCGTTCTACGTTCGGCACATTCCCGACCATGCCCAGCGGCTGGAGGCCGCCATCCGCTGGGTCGCGGAGCACGGATACAAGCCGGTCATGTTCCACGAGGGTTTCCTGGGTGCGGCGGGTCCCTCGTGACTCCCGCCGGTCCCCTGCGAGGGCGTGCAACGGTCTCCCCCGGGGAATCGGCCTCCCGTTGTTCGCCCTTCGTGGGTTTTTCCTTCGTAACGCTGAATAATTGCCCCTAGTAGGTGGTTCATTGGGGGGGCAAATGTCAGCAGCGTGCTGGGGATGCGGCGGCGAAACGTGCCCCCCGCGGGGACCCCTGATTGGAAAATACTCGTAGAATATCCCAGGGGATCTGCTGCCGGACTATTGAATCCTTGGCTATTTAGTGCTACACTATCGCGGAGTGGTCCTGCCCGGCCGCTTGTGTGCGTGACGCACAAACGACAGATCCATTCTCGTAGTGGGACGTCGGACAGACAGCGGGAGGTGCGGGCGGACCTTGGCCCTTGGGGAGCTCACTCGCTGAGCTCACGGTTTTGCTGTCTGAAAGGGAGCGACATGGTAAGGAAAAAGTCTGCGAAGGGGAAGAAAAGTGCTGCCCGCCGGAAAACGGCTAGAACGAAAGCTCGCAAGGCTCCCGTGAGGAAGCTGAGCGCGGCGAAGGAGGCGAGGCGGGCCGGGAGGGTTCACCTTACCCCGAGGGAGCAGGAGATCCTTCGGCTGGTCAGTCTAGGCTGTACCGTGAAGGAGGCTGCGGCGGTGCTCGACGTCGCTCCCAGCACGGCGGACAATCACAAGGCGCGGTTGATGGCCAAGCTGGGCACCGACAAGGCGGCCCTGCTCACACGACTGGCCATCAAGATGGGGGTCTCGTCGATGACCGACAAGCTCGACGCCAAAGAGAAGCGGCTGAGCGGTCGAAGTCACGACGGCTGGAACTAAGAGCCCCGAACCGACCCCGGTTCGGTTTCCCGCGGCTCGGGAAACGTCTGGGCCAGCAAACCGGCTCTGAGAGCAGCTTTAGGGGCCTCCAGCACAACCGGTGGGCTGGAGGCCTCCGCTTTCGGATCCCCGGGCCCCCCAACACCGCGCCGGGGGCCCGCTGCGGTTTTGCCACCGCTTCCAACGTGTCGCCGCACACGCTTCCATCGGCAAGCTGGGGCTGACGGTATCCAGTGAGGGTGCGCCCCGGTCGACGCGTGCGCTCAGGCTGCGCGAAGTGCCCCCCAAAGAACGGGGGAGGCCGAACGTGAGGCGTGGGCCCAAGCGGCCCCATACCTCAGGGCAGCCCTGGTAGGGCCGCGATCACCAGCCAACACGGTCCCGCCTGCGCCCACGATTTCCCGGCACGTTCGGAGGGGTGATCCCTTATCGGTGTCCGCCATGGTCACCGAGCCAGGCCGGCATCGGATAAGGAAACTGGGACCCGGTCCTGGACCATAGACTCTTGGACCGTGATGATACGCGCACAGTGCGCGCGTGATGGCGGTGCAAGACTCTAGCCCGTGGCCCCCTTTCCCTTATACTTCTCCCACTGCTCCGGCATCAGCTCCTTCACCTTCGCTTCCAGCTCCTGGTCGCTGATGGCGGTCATGCGGCCGTGCTCTTCGTATTGGTCGCGGACCCAGCGGGCGACTTTGTGGACTTTCATCACGCTGAGGCGCTCGTCGCCTTTGAGGCCGAAGAACTCGTTGACCCAGAGGGCGACGCCGTCGGAGCCGCTCTTGTCCGTCAGGGCGACGCGGGGTGGACGTCCAAGCAGGGCCGTGGGGTCGAAGATGTTGTAGATCCGCTCGTCGGAACGGAGGCCCCCGGCGTGGATGCCCGCCCGGGTGGTGTTGAAGTGGCGGCCGACGAACGGGTAGTTCTCGGGGATGGGGAAGCCGATCGACTGCATGTACTCGGCCAGCTCGGTGATCACCTCGGTCTGGATGCCCGAGAGGTCGCCTCTGAGCGCGATGTACTCCATCACCGCGCCTTCCAGGGGCGGGTTGCCCGTGCGCTCGCCGTAGCCGAACAGCGTGGTGTTGACGGCATCGCAGCCGTAGAGCCAGGCGGTGGCCCCGTTGACGTGGACCTTGTGGAAGTCGTTGTGCCCGTGCCATTCCAGCCGGTCGCTGGGCACGCCTACCTCCTGGTTGAGCTTGTAGATCAACTTGGGGATACTTCGCGGTAGCTCGACGCCGGGGAAGCTGACGCCGAAGCCCATCGTATCGCAGAGCCGGATCTTGGCCGTTTTGTCCGCGGGCACCTGCTCGCTCATCCGCATCAGCCGCTCGGCGAAGGGGAAGATGAACCCCTCGACGTCGGCCCGGGTGATGTCTTCCATGTGGCAGCGGGGGCGGACGCCCGCCTCGAACGCGGCGTCGACGACCTCGCAGTAGGCGTCCATACAGGCCTGGCGGCTCTTGAACTTCAGCTTCTGGAAGATGTGGTAGTCGGACGAGCTGGTGAGCATGCCGCTTTCCTGGAGGCCGGCTTCCTTGACCAGCCGGAAGTCGCCCGGCACGGCCCGGATCCAGCCGGTGCACTCGGGGTACTTATGCCCCAGCTCGCGGCAGCGGTCGAGGGTCTCGCGGTCGTTCTTGGTGTAGAGGAAGAACTCGGTCTGGCGGACGACGCCGTTCGGGCCGCCCAGCTTCGCCAGGAGGTCGTAGATGTGGACCATCTGGTCGATGGTGTAGGGGGGCCGGGCCTGCTGGCCGTCGCGGAAGGTCGTGTCGGTGATCACGATGTCGCGCGTCTTGAGCGACTGCGGATCGAACTCGACCGGCTGGCCGTCGATATACTCGACGACCGGACCGTCGAACCGGATCAACGGGGGGAGGCTGTAGTCGAACGTCTCTTCGAGGAGATTCGGCTCGGTCGCGTCGACCAGGGGATAGGACCTTTTGGCCATGGAAATATCCTTTCATCACAAGGGAGAGTGGCGAGTGGTGAGTGACGAGTCGTGAGTGACGAGTGGCAGGTGGCAAGTTGGGGCCGGCGAGTGGGGCGACCATTCTGCTGAGCAGGCTTTGCTTCAGCATCCCGCAGGGCGGGGCCTTGTACCCGCACGTCGGCGTCAGGATGCCGCGCGCGTGCAAGCACGCACCCTACGACTCGCCGCTTACCACTCCCCCACTGCCTACACTTCGACGTCCTGCTCCTTGCACACGCCCGCGATAAACTCGACGGCGTCGCCGACGGTCTGCACGGAGAGCGCGGCGTCTTCCTCCATCTCGATGCCGAACTCCTCTTCGAAATTGGCCACCAGCTCGACCGACTGGACGCTTTCCGCACCCAAGTCGGTGGTGAAGGCGTGTTCCGGCTTGATCTCGCTGGGGTCGACGCTCAATACACGGGCAGTCACCGCGATGACTCGTTCTTCTACCGTCGCCATAGAGACAATCTCCTGCGTGTCTTGGAATCTCGTGTTGCCACCTGTGCCGCCGTGCGCGTGTTCTCCTGAATGGGGGTGCGGCTGCGGCTGCCGGGCGCGCTACGAAGCGGCCAAGGCAATCCGGCCTCGCTTGAGGGCCTTGCCGCGCGCTTCGGCCGTGAGGTCGAAGACCTCGTTCCACATGGCCACGTGCGCCGGCGTCCACGGGACCTTGCGGCGGCCCATGGAAATCTCGGCCGTCTTGTACACCCCCTTCTTCCCGCGCCCCTTGGTCACGGCCCCTTTGATCAGCCAGGCGAACGACGGGATGAACTTGGGCAACGGCATGCCGGTCGTGTTCACCACGGCCATCGCTCCCACGTTCGCCCCGGTGTTGAACAGCACGCCGATCGAGGTCTTGGTATGATCCCCGATCAGCGAGCCGACTTTGGTCGAGCGGGTGTCGACGGGCCGTCCGTCCTCGAGGATCACCTCCACGGCGGAGTAGTCGTTTTTCAGGTCGCTATTGGTCGTCAGGGCCCCCAGGTTAACCCATTCGCCCACGTAGGCGTGGCCCAGGAAGCCGTCGTGATACTTGTTCGAGTAGCCGTGGATGATCGATTCCTCGACCTCCCCGCCCACGCGGCAGACCGGACCGATCGAGTTCCCCTCGCGACACTTGGCGCCAAACAGGATCGACTTCTTGCCGATGTACGAGGGGCCTTCGATCCGGGTGAACGGATGGATCTCGGCCTCTTCGTCGATGTAGACCGGGCCCTCGGCGGCGTCGATCACGACCATCGGGTGCACCAGCGCGCCCGGCGCCACGTACACGTCCTTCCGGCTTCCCCGAATCGCGCCGGGCTGCTCCACCGTCCCCTCGATCCCGCTGCGCCCGGCCGCCGCGAAATCCTCGCGAAGCTGCTCCGGATTGGCCAGGATCAGATCCCAGGTGTAGCTCCATGCGGGCACCTCGTCGTCGACCGACGGCAGCAATTGCTTGGCCGAATCGAGCAACGTGTCGATCGAAGTGGCGTCGAGCGTGGCCAGATCGGCTTGGGTGACGCGGGCGTAGAGACACTCGCCGTCGGCGTCCAAGGCGATCCGGCTGGGGCCGGCCGGCGCGACGTCGAACCCCTGCGCCTTCACCCGGCCGTGGACGATCAGAAGGTCGTCGCCGGCAAGCGTCGCAGGATCGTTCACCGGCCAAGGGCACGACTCGCGATACACGTCGGCCATGTAGGGTGGGACGAAGCAGGCCACGTCGGTCGCCCCGAGCTTGCCGACCAGCTTCTCCGCCAGCGTGCTCATCCCGCACCGCAGCTCCCAGATGGGCCGACTCAGGGCGAGCGGATAGAAGTAATAACGCTTTGCCGTAAGGCGGTCCAACAGGATCAGTCGCATAGACAAATCTCCTCAAGCAACTCGTCGGCGCGCCGGTCTTGGATCTCCAGGTGTGTTCCGGGCGGGATTCGTGGTCGATGGGCCGTGGGGTGAGTCGCAGGGTGCGTGCTTGCACGCACGTGGCTTCTCTCCCAGCGACGCGCCCGGGCCGTCACGCCCGATCAGTTCCCCGCCGGGGCGCCGGGCATCTTCTCACGGATCCAATCGTAGTAGTCGAGCATGGTCAGCTTGCTGGCCGCGGGGCGGTCGAGGAAAAAGATCGTGTCGGGATGGAGTTGAAGCGCGCTGGCCGAGCACATGCTGGTCACCGGGCCTTCGATCGCCGCCGCCACGGCCTCGGCCTTGTGCTCGCCGTTGGCCAAAAGCATGATCTTCTTGGCCTCCAGGATCGTGCCCACCCCCATGGTGATCGCATAGATGGGGACTTCTTCCGGGTTGTCGAAGAATCGGGCGTTGTCTTCGATCGTCTGCTTGGTGAGGGTCTTGATCCGGGTGCGGGACCCCAGCGAGCTGGTCGGCTCGTTGAAGCCGATATGGCCGTCGGTCCCGATCCCCAGCACCTGGAGATCGATCCCCCCGCACTCGACGATCCGCTGCTCGTACCACCGGCAGAAGGCCTCGTAGTTGTCGGTCGTCCCCGACGGGATATAGATGTTCGACCGCGCGATGTTGATGTGGTTGAACAGGTTCTCGTTCATGAAATAGTGGTAGCTTTGCGGATGCGTGGCCTGAAGCCCCACGTATTCGTCGAGGTTGAAGGTGCTGACTTGGGAGAAGTCGAGCCCTTCTTCCTTGTGCATCCGAATCATCTCTTGGTAGAGGCTCAGCGGCGTGCTGCCGGTGGCCAGCCCCAGCACTGCGTTGGGCTTGGCATTGAGCGTCCGGGCCACCACTTGCCCGGCCGATTTGCCCAAATCTTCGTATTCATCAAAAATGACAACTTGCATCGGACAGACCTCACTTCTTGCAATTCGCACGGACAACCAACGCGTATCTCGGACAACGCGAACCGTTGAGTTTGGTTTCTGCTCACTCGGGTGTCAACCCGTGGACCGGTTCTGGGGAGGGCCCGTCCCCCTCGATGTAAGTGTCACCGGACGACCTGACCCTTGCCGGCGGCCCCAGCACGCACCGGTCGGAGCGGGCCACCCAGCCCCCCGATGACGCTCACGTGCCATGGGCACGCCACGCGGTTGTGGATGGCGCAAGATATTGCGCCACGGATACTTGCGCGTCAGAGATGCCGGGCCTCCCGCCCGAATGTCCGAGCGCGACGGCCAACACTCCCACGCCGGAGGGTGGGCCCGAGGGGTAACCGCGAGGGTCCCTCGGCTCGTCGCGGGGGGTGAGTGGCGAGTGGTGGGTGGTGAGTGCGAGGGTGGCTGGGGTCGGACAAAGTGAGCCCCCGGCTGCCCGTGCATCGCACTCGGCGCACTGGGAACTACAGAGCGTGCGTGGGACTCCGCCGTGGATGGCGGCCGCCTGGGCCATGCGCGCGGATCAGATGGTAGGCCAGCGAACGCTACGCCCTACAGGCTGTCGTCGTGGGTGTTCTGCTGCTTCTTTTGGTATTCGCGGCTGGCGTTTTCCAGGATGCGACGTTCCTTGCGGGTCAGGCTGGCCTCGCCTTCGCGATGGATCTTCTCCAGAATTCGATCCACCTCCTGGCTCAACTCCTTGTCTTGGCGCCCGCGGCGATCGGGGTCGTGAACGCGAAGGTTGGGCCGCGACTTCAGGCGCACGGCCGGAAGCCAGCCGGTGGTCCAGCGACTGAGGTTCCACCCGAAACGGTGATAGAGGAATGCGAACGCCGCGCCGCCGAGGTGGGCGGTAAAGGCGATGTGGGTGCTGCCGGGATTGAGGGCCCCGAGCAAATCGGTCAAGACGACGAGCAAGCCGACGGCCCAGGCGGGCATGGGGATCACGAAGAACAAGAGCAAGATCCGTCGGGGGAAGTTCAAGGCATACAGAACCACGATGCCGGCGATCGCCCCGGAAGCGCCCACGGCAGCCCCGGACTGTCCTTGAAGCTTCGCCCCAACCGCCCAGATCACCCCGGCGACTACAACCGTCGCCAAGTAGAGCCGCAAGAACTCCTTGCGCCCGTACAGCGATTCGATGTCGCGACCCAAGAAAAACAGCACCAGCATGTTGCCCACCACATGCCAATACTCGGGCGCGGATGCGTGGGCGAAGCCGTAGGTCAGGAATTGCCACCAGAGCCAGGGCTTGGTGAGCGTCTCCACCTTGACGGCGAGGAAGCGGTTGACGTCGCCCAGGGTCGCCGGTGGCGCGATAGGGGTAAGCAGCCCGTCGGCCAGAAAAACCACCACGTTGATCAGGATCAGCATGCCGACGATCGTGCGCGGGCCTCTCAGGTTGTATCGGGATTGCGGCTCCCGGTAGTAGTCGCGGTCGTGGATGCCCATACGTGCTCCTACCCCGCCGCCATGGGGTCTGCGGGTGGTGATCTCACGGAATGACCGATGCGGATTGCCGGCGAGCCCCGGCGCCGCGTGCCGGTGGTCGCGGACTCACAATCCTCAGCTATCATTGTGCACAACGACGTGCAAGACGGCCAGGGCGCCCGTCTCCCGGATCGGGACGCCAAACGGGGCAGCACGCCAACGGGTGGGTCTGATGGGGACGGGCTCAGGGGGAGGATCGAAGGCCGACGACGGGGCCCCGCCGGCTAGTTCCCAACCGGGGCCTGGGCCATCGCCTGGGTCCGCTCGTCGATGATTCGGGTCGCTTCCCGTTGAATCCTGGCGATTTCGCCGGCCATGCCTTGGGCGGTCTTGATCGTCTCGGCCAGGGCCGCTTGGATCGCGGCCAGTTTGCCCTGGACGGCCTTGAGATGGGCGGCCACGGCGTCCCGCTGGCCGAAGCACTTGGGCCGCTCGACTTCCGCCAACCGGTCGCGTTCCTCTTGGCGATACTGGAGCTGGAGCTTCGCGTCCGGGAGGGCCGCGACCGTTGGGGGCTTGAGACCCGCCGGATTGATGCCGGGCGGCAATCGGTCGGGATCGATGTAGAGGACATTCCGGACGAGCGTGTTCCTGCGATCGACCCCCTCGGTCAAGCGGAGGTGGTACTGACGGAACAGCTCCTCGTAATCGCGAAGCTGCCGCACGTACTTCCCTTCGACGTTCTCCGCCCGGACCTCCGTCTCCAGCCCGTTCGTCTTCACGATCTGGCCGCTCTCGTCGACCTGGAACACCTTGCCCGCCAAGCCCCGCTGCTTGACGTCTTCCAGCGTCGTCGACTGGCCGTCGCTGACGTACTCGTCGACGGTCTCTTCGGGCAACTTGGCTTTCAGCTCGTCGTCACTGAGGCCGGCCAGCGACCGGTGATTGTCTCGGGGCATGACCTCGTACAACGACCAGGCCGCGCCATTACGGGTCGCACTCTGGTTGAGCTTGGCCAGCGCCGCGGCGTCCATTCGCGTGGTCGGCTTCAGGACCACTCCCTCGTTGTCAACCCCGTCGACGGTGAACTGCCCCAGATACCTGCCGCCTTGATCGACGGGCAGTTGATCGAAGGCCCACAACACGGTCTTGTCGGCGATCTGATGGGGCGACGGGAATTTGACCTTCACCTTGAGTTGACCGGTCTTGGCGGTTTCCGGCGTGGGGTCAGGCGGGCAGTCGCGCCAGACCCGGCCCCGATCGACCAACTCTTCGTGCAGGGCCACGTTGACCCGCCGGAGGCCCATCTTGGCCTCCTCCCGCATTCCCTCCATTTCTTCCTTGGCCCGCTTCAAACCCTCGGCCGCGTCGCCCCCGATCTTGTCGAGCTCCTGTTCTCGGGCGATCACTTCGGGCGAGTCAAACCCTTCTTTCAAGACCAGCTCGACATCGCGTTCCTGCGCCAACTCCCGCTCCAGTTGGAGCGCTTGCTCGCGCCAATACTTGTGGGTCATCAAGGCCCGGGCGCCGAGAATGAAGAACCCGATGGAGGCGAGGAAAATCAGCCCGATGAAGACCTTGTTCCAGATGCTCATGGCGCGTTACACCACTGGTGGAAGGGTTCCACGAACCGCGCGGCTCGCCGGCGGCCTCCGTTCGCGCCACTGTCGGGGGCTGCGGGGGCAAACTCCGTTAACCTTGATGTTATTCGGGGTTGTGGCCACTGTCAAGCTTCTGCCATCATCTCCTATTCCTCCCAGTCGTCCCAGCCTCCGAAAGGCCCTCCATGCCGCTCATGCCTCCGAAAATCGATAGACCCGACTGAAGCCGCACAGCCCGCACAATCGTTCAAGTCGGAACCGCCCGGGGGCCGAAACGCAAATGGGCAGAACTCCCGTCTTCTCGGCGCCCCCGATCGTGGTATATGGTCACCCCTCTCGTATAGGCTCCGCTCGTGTCGCACTGCCCCGCCAGAGTAATCCGTCCCAGGTCAGTGGTCACGGCGATCCGAACTTGGTGGTTGGGTGCAGGCCTGCTCGGTATCGGCTTGCTGGCGGCAGTCGCTGGTGGCTGCAACCGGGCGTACTACCGACGGCAGGCCGACCAGGAAGCGTACGCGCTTGTCGAGACCGGGTCGGTCGATCCCCGGTGGCCTTTGAACGACTTCACGATCGAGCCGGACCCCACCTCGCGGTTCTACGAGCCTCATGCCCCCGATTGTCCTCCCATGCCTCCGGACGATCCCACGTCGCATCAGTTGATGCACTTCGTGGACGGCAAGCGCAACTGGCCGTACGAGCGTTACTACGGCTGTACCGATCAGGTCGAGAACCCCGCGTGGATCGAGTCGCTGCGGCCCTATTTGGAGGATACCCAGGAGGGCGCCCAAGGAGCGACGGGCGCGGATCCGGTGGCCGTGCTGAACCGGCAGGCGGCGGTCCAACTGGCCCTGATGCACTCCCGGGACTACCAGAGGGAATTGGAGGACCTGTATCTGTCGGCGTTGGACGTCAGCTTCCAGCGATTTCGCTTCGACACGCAGTTCTTCGGCGGCAACTCGACGTTCTTCACCAAGAGCGGCCCTCTGAGTGGAAGCGCGTCGGACTCCAGCCAGTTGTCGACCGACTCGTCGATCAAGGCGGAGCGGTTGTTCGCCACCGGCAGCCAGATGGTCGTGGAGGTGGCCAACTCGGTGGTTTGGCAGTTCAGCGGGTCGGATGGCTACACTGCGATTACCCCTGTGAGCCTGCAGTTGGTTCAGCCGCTGTTGCGGGGCGCCGGCCGTGCCGTCGTGTTGGAGAAACTGACCGACTCGGAGCGGGCCCTGTTGTCCAACATCCGCCAATTGGAGCGCTTCCGTCGCGGCTTCTACCTGGACATCGTCGCCGGGCTGAACGCGGGTCCCGGCCCGGCGCGCGGCGGGATCGGCCTTGGGACCGTGGCTCCCGGAGGGGGCGGAGGCGTGGGCGGCTACCTGTCGCTGCTCCGGCAGCAATTGGAGATCCGCAACCAGCGGACCAACGTGGCCTCCCTGAGCCGAAGCCTCGAACGTCTGGACGAGTACCTGAGGACCGGCATCACCGATCCCGTCCAGGTGGAGCAACTCCGTCAATCGCTGTACTCATCCCAGATCAATCTTCTCTCTCGCGGCATCAACTACGAAAACCAGTTGGACGGGTACAAAATCACGCTGGGCCTGCCCCCGGAACTGCGGGTCCGCATCGAAGATCCCTTGGCACGGCCGCTGGAGCTGATCGACCCGGCCTTGCTGACCACCCAGAACGAAGTGGCCCGGATGTTGGCCCCGGTTCGGGAGATGGCGGCCACGGCGGTCAACGCCTACGAGGCCACCCAGGCCGCGCCCAGGGCCGATCAGGTTGCCCAGGCCGCGCAAGCCTTCGCCGCGGCCAGCGATCAGGCCACCTCTGCGCTTCAGGCCGTGGCGGGGCGCGACTACGCGGGGGCCGCGGTTGCCGCCGGCGAGGCGGTGAACCATATCCAAACCGGGGAAAAAGCCGCGGAAGCCGCCGAAGCCATCGACTTGGTCAAGGGCGCCCGCGACGCCGCTCAAGCCGTCGACGAGACCGCCAAAGCAGCCCAAACGGCCCAGGAGGCCGTGCAAGCCGGCGAGACCGCCGCGCATGAGGAACTCCTCCAGACCGCAGCCAGGGCTGCCATCCAGGTGGCGAGGATCGTTGCGCGGGCAACGGCAAGGTGCGCCGGGATAACGGCCGGAGTGGCCGGGCAAGGGGCGCAGGCGGCCCAAGCTATCGGAACGGCTCAGGGCGCTCAAGATGCCGCCGATGCCGCCATGGCCGCCGGAGCGGCGCTGCGCAGGGCCCGGTTGGGTTTCTACGAGGACGCCGCACGATCTGGCGGCGAGGCCGACAGCGACGCCCAGCAAGCCGCATCCATCGCCACCATCGCGGCCCGTGACGGGGAGCCGACCCAGTACACCAGCGCGGTTCAGGAGTCGGCCCAAGCGACCCTGGCCACCACGCAGACGGTCCGCGTCGCGGCGAAGGCCGAGAACACGGTCGAAGTGGCCGGCCAGGCGACGGAGACCGCCACGGCCCTCCAGGGAGCGGCCGCAGCCCTCCAGGACGTGGCCAAGGCGGCCGAAGCCGGCGAATCCAACGAGGCCATCGAAGCTGCCAGCATCGCGGTGGACGCTGCTACGGGAGCCGACAAGGCCGCACGGGCCCTCATCGACGCCGCCGAAATCGTCCGACTCCTCATTCCGGCGGCAGCGGCGCCCCAGGCCGACGAACCGTCCCAAGCCGTGCTGGACGCGATGACCCAGGCCGTCGAGGCTGCCACGCAAGCTCTCCAAGCCGCCGCGGAAGTTACGGTAGCCGCCGACCAGATCCTCCAACTTGCCGAAGAGGACGACCCCGCCAAGACCGCCCAGGCCCTCGCCAAGGCCGACGCGGTGGCCAAGGCGGGCGACCAGGCGGCCGAACGGATAGCGGAAGTCGCCGCCGAAGTGATGCCCCTGGCTGTGCAGGCCGCCGTCGAGGCCGCGGGGGTCGCTTCCCAGGCCGCTCGTGCCGCGCAAGCGGCCGCGCAAACGGCCACCGTAGCCGCCGAAGCCGCCAAAGCCGAGGTGCTGCCCGACCATGCTCCGGAAGTCCTCCGGACGATCATCGCCGGCTTGCAGGATGGGGGACAGGAGGCAACCATCCTCGACCGAACGGAGAGCTACCTGGCCCCGGCTCGGGAAGACCGCGACCGGCTTGTCCGTGCGCTCGAAAATCGCGTCGAACAACTGGAAAGCCTGGCCCAGCGCGAAGAGTTCGAGCGAGGCGACGTCGATCCCGGGATCGCCGATCCCGACGCGCTGCGGCAGCGCGTCGAGGACGTGAACGAGAGCGTCGACCGCTTGACGGAGAGTCTGCCTCAGACCACGAAACAACTGAGGCAATTCTGCCGGGAAGCGGCGCAGCGGGAAGCGGAGGCCGGCAGCGACCTGGAGGCTTGGCGCGATCTGCTCCTCGGGTTGCGACAGATGTTGGACGAGATCTGGAGCCAACTGCTCGACTTGTCCCTGGCCAGGGCCATGGCCCGGCTCGATGCGCTCACCTTGAACCCCGTGGAGCTCCAGCCCGAGCAGGCCCTCGAAATCGCGAGAGTCTATCGCCGCGACTGGATGAACGCCCGGGCGGCGCTGGTCGATTCGTGGCGGCAGATCGAGGTGGTGGCCAACGACCTGGAAAGCGATCTCGACCTCGTGTTCAACGGCGACTTGACCACCCGAAGCGACCACCTGCACTCGAACCACAACACGACCGGGCAGATCCGGGTCGGGTTCGAGTTCGATGCTCCCTTGACGCGGCTGTCGGAACGCAATGCGTACCGCCAGGTGCTGATCAACTACCAACAAGCCCGCCGCCAGTACTACGCCTTCGAGGACCGCGTCAGCGAAGCCCTGCGGGGCACCCTCCGAGCGATCCACTTGACGCCCCTGGAGTTCGAGCTTCAGCGGGCGGCCGTGCACACGGCAATCACCCGGACCGCAAGACACCAGGTGGAGCTCGAAATGGGACGAGCCACCGGGGTGAACGCCGCTCGTAACTTGAATGAAGCCTTCGGCGCGCTGTTGAATGCCCAGAACGCCCTGTTGACACTCTGGCTCGAATACGAAATCCGACAGATGAGGCTGGAATTCGACCTGGGCGTGATGCCGCTGGACGAGCAGGGCATGTGGCCGCTGGACGAGCAAGGCTTGTGGATCCACTCGGGGTTTCTCAAGGGGGCGCATTCCATCGCACCGGAAACGCCGGACCTGCTCCCCTCGGATCTCCCGATGGGGCCGTTGCCCGAACTCCCCGAGCCGCCAAGGGATCTTTTTCAGTCCGCGGCGGCCCTCATCCCACCGCAAGACGAATCCGGCCGGCCGCGGCCCCAACTCGGTCGGCCGGAAAGCCGAGTCGTCCCGCTGACCATGCCAACGGGGGAGACGGAACCGACGGAGGTCCGAAACATCCCAAGAGTCCACGACGCCGATCGGACGCGCCCCCTCGCCGTACGCCTCGCCCGGTGAACAGTCGGGACGGTCATGTCCGGCCGCCAGTTCGCTCGCCCGCATCGCCACCGACACGGGCAACTCCCTGGAACCGGCTGTCCCCGCCGCGCGGGCGACACCCAAGGTTCGCCCATCTGGCCGCGCCCAAGGTGCCTCCGAGGTGAGAGACGCGTGCCCTTTCGGGCGTCAAATTTTGACCTGGGGCCGCGACTTGACGGGCTTTCCGGGGTTTCATAAGAGGCGGTGTGCGCGCAACGCATCCTCTCCCCCGTCCCGTGGGGAAGCCTAGCGTTGCGGGAGAGTCCCCCCCAAACAGCTACGGTGACAAGATACCTCTCCGTGGCTAGAATGAAGAGACGCCGCTCACAATTCCCCCTGCGACTCGGCCCGTGGGCAAGGCCGCTACTCCCGGGTCGTCGCGAGGCAGCATTCCATGAATCGAGCCGGATTGACCAGTCAAGTCCGACCCCGTCGGGGTCTCCGGGGCGCGTTCACCTACCGGGGGCTCCTGTTCGCAATCCCCGTTGTGGCGGCGGTGCCGTTGGTCGCCTGGTTCGGCCTCCCAAGACTCTCCCTTTCCTCGGACGAGGCCGGCCCGATGATGCACCCGGTGCAGCGCGGAGTCTTCGTTCATGATGTCACCGAAAACGGAAACGTGGAAAGCGCCAATAACGTGGAGATCCGTTGCGAGGTGGAGAGCCACGGTGCGGGCACGATGATCATCTGGATCATTCCTGAGGGCACCTACGTCGAACCCGCGCCCGACTGGGAGCCCAGCGAACCGGGCGAAGAGCCGCCCGACCTGTTGGTCAAGCTCGACTCGTCTGCGCTGGAAGACAAACGGATTCAGCAGCAGATCGTCTGCAACTCCAGCCGGGCCGCCGTCACCCAGGCCGAGAACAATTTCAAAACGGCAGTGATCGCCAAGGAGGAATACCTCGACGGTACGTATCAGGAGGAGAAAAAGAAGCTCGAAGGGAACATCACCTTGGCCGAAGAGGAGCTGATCCGCGCCCAGCAGTACCTTTCCGACAGCAAGGTCCTTCACGCCAAGGGTTTCATTTCCGACCGGGAGTTGCAGGGCGACGAGTTAGACGTGGAGCGAAAGAAGATCGAGCGGGAACGAGCCATGACCTCCATGGAGGTCCTGGAGAAGTACACCAAGCCCAAGAAGCTCCTCCAGTTGGAGGCCGACATCAACATCGCCCAGGCCAAGCTCGAATCCGAGAAGCACAGCCACCAACTCGACCTGGACAAGCTCGCCGAGTACGAGGAGCAGATCGACAAGTGCACGATCCGGGCCCCGCAGGCCGGCCAGGTGGTGTACGCCAACGTCACCGATCGCCGAGGCGGTCAGGAGATCGTCATCGAAGAGGGGACGATGATCCGGGAGCGCCAGGAAATCATCCGACTGCCGGATCCCGAGAATATGCAGGTCAAGGCCAAGATCAACGAGGCCCGGGTCTCGGCGGTTGAGGCCGGGATGCCGGCGAAGATCGAGCTGGACGCGTTCCCGGACATAAAACTCAGCGGCACGGTGGAAAAGGTGAGCGAGTATCCGCTGCCGTCGGCGTGGTACTCCGGCAACGTGAAAGAATACGAGACC
>CAZDHR010000056.1:0-23265 GCA_964505295.1 uncultured Planctomycetaceae bacterium | reverse complement strand
CGTGGTCCTGTTCACGTTGGCCCTCGAACAAGTGAAACACAAGGCGTACACAGAGGCGCCGCTGCCCGCGGAGGCCGAGGGCAAGGTCCTGCTGTTGAATTCGCCGGAGCTCCCCGGCCGCCAGATCACGGAGCTCCTCGGTCTCGTCCAGGGCCATACGGTATTCGCCATCTGGCTCGGCAAAGACCTGTCCGCCCTCGTCAGGTTGATCCTCGGCGGCGAGTTGACGGAATACACGGAGATGATGGGGAGGGCTCGCGCAGCCGCCACCGGCAGGATGATCGCCGAGGCTGAAGCGATGGGCGCGGACGCCATCATCAATGTCCGCTACATGACGACCAGCGTCGTGGGCACCGCGGCCGAGCTCTTCGCCTACGGCACGGCGGTCAAGCTTAGCCAGTAGCGGAGGTGGTGCGTTTCACGCACCCTACTTCCCTGTTTGCATAGAACGTCCCGTGGCGGTGTATACGAAAACCATGTATACGCAGAGTTGGGAGGTACACGCCGATGAGAGACATGAGGCTTACTCAAGGGTTTGCGATGTCCGTTGCTCTCATAACAGTAGCGCTTGCCGTTTATGCTGACGTTGTCGGCCCTACCGCGGCTGAGTTCATGCTCCCCGTCGCGATATCGATGGTGTGGGTAGTGGCGATGGGGTCCGTCGCCGGTCGGGACCTTCGTTCTGACCGACAACGGATCTCGGAACTGAGGCGGGAGGTCGACGAGCTCCGGCGAGCGATGCGACCAGAACAAGACGCCGCCGCCCCCTGAGTTCCGATGCCCCCTTCCGAACCTACCGGCCGCGAATCGACTGAAGCCCCGCCCGGGCCCGCGCCGCCGGCTGCGCCCTTGGGGCCGCCGCAGGTCGACATGATGGCCGGCCGGGAGATGCAGGCGTGGATCGCCCGGCTCGAACAGCAGCGCCAGACGCTCGGCGCGCGCAACAAGCTCCTCGGCGCGGCCCTGGTCGCCGGGGTCGTGCTCCTGGCGGTCGTCTTGGCGATCGTCTACCGCTCGACAATCCGGTCGTACGCCCTGCTGGACGACGTGGTCATCACCCGGCACCCGGCCAACCAAGGGCGACTGGAGATCTCCTATCGCGTGGCCAAGCCGGGCAAAGTCTACTATCGGCGCACGAGCGGGGGCGTCGAGACCGAGCTGGTCGACTATTTCCACACGCCGGGCGACGTTTCGCGGAGCTGGTCGTGGGTCTACGAGCCGGGCGAGCCGATCGACGTGACGCTCCGGTACCGCGGCTGGCTATGGCGCAGGACCGAGCGGGAGCAGTTCCTCACGGCCGCCCGGGCCGACATCGTGATCCTCATCGACAGCACCGGCTCGATGACCCGATTCATCGACGAGCTGAAAGAGAAGTGCGTGGCGTTCTCCGAGCAGTTGGACCGGCAGGCCCTCGATCATCGGTTCGCCCTGATCGGGTTCGGCGACGTCGAGGAGGGCCCCTGGCTCGACGTGCACGAGTTCACCGACGACGTGGACGAATTTCAGAGTTTGGTGAGCGGGATCGGGCGGTTCGACGGCGGCGACTTCCCCGAGTCGGCCCTCGACGCGTTGGAGGAGGCGCTCAAGCTGCCCTTCCACGACGGGGCCATCCGCCGCTTCTACCTGGTGACCGACGCCCGATACCACGATCCGACCCGATCGGGGCTGACGGCCGCCGAGCTGGCCGCCCAACTCGAAGCCGGACGCGTCTTGCTGCACGTCTTCTCCCGCTCGCAGCACGAAGCCGACTACCGCAAGCTGCTTGGCGAGACGGGCGGGTTCGAGGAGATCGAGAGCTTCGGCCGGATGCTGAGCGAGGGACGCGTTTTGGAGGATTGATGAGGCGAGAGGTTCGGGGCGTGGGTCGCTCGTTGGGAGATGATTTCGTGAACAAGTGCCGTTGGTGCGGGCGGGAGGTTCCTGACGGCGCGACCGTCTGTCCGCATCCCGACTGCGCTCGCCGGTTGGGCTCCGAGGCTGCCATGAGCGGCAAGATCCCGGCCGCGCCCCCTGCCCCGGGGACGCAACCGCCTCCGCCGCCACTGCCGCCCGAAACGCCCGGCGAGACCTCGAACATCGCCCCGCCTCCGCCGCCGGGAGTGCCGAGGGAGACGGCAGCCGTTGTGCCGCCTCCTCCGCCGGGAGTTCCGGGAGAGGCGGCCGGGAGTGGTCCGCCGCCGCTCCCGCCCGGCGACACGAACGACGCGCCCCCAGCTCCTCCGCCGGTGAACGGCCCGGCCCTGCCTCCCCGCAGTTATCCTCCGCCCCCTTCGTCGGGCGGCCCGGCCGACACGGCGGTCCCACCGCCGGCCGGAGAGATGCCCGTGGCGCCTCCCCCGCCGGCCGGTGAGTTGCAGATGCAGTTGGACGGGCTCCAGAGGCAAGTGCGTGCGGGGCGTCGGCGGGGCTTCCTGCTGGCGGGGGGCGCGATGGGCGCGATCGTGCTCGGGCTGGCCGCGATCGCCGCCTACCATCGGGCGACCGTGTATCAGTACGCGGCGCTGGGCGACGTGCCGCGGATCGGCCGTGATCCGTTCGACCCAGACCGCCTGTCGCTGGTTTATCGCCCGGTGAGCGATGGGAAGGTCGGGTTTCGCCGCGTCGACGTCGATCGGGAAACCGAGTTATTGGATCGGGTCGTGCCGGGCGACGTGGGAAAGGATCAGACGTTCCAGTGGCGCGTGAGCGGCCTTTGCGACGGGGACACGATCCACGTCACTTACCGCCGGGGCCTTTTTCTCGAGCAGGCCCCGTTGCAGGTGCCCAAGCCGCCGTTGGTCCGGGCGACGCTCGTGGGCCGGATCCAGAACGCCGTGAACAAGGAGCCGGTGCCCGACGCCGAGGTCCGCATCGTCGGGCGCGAGCTTTCGGCCAAGACGGACGCCGAGGGCTGGTTCCGCCTGGAGGGCGCGCCGTCCGGCATCGTGCCCATGGAGGTATCCGCCCCGGGATTTACGGCCGAGCGGTTCGAGTGGGAGCTGGAGGCGGGTCGCGAGCAGGCGGTCCGCGTCGTGTTGAGCCCGGGCCTGGAGGAGGGGCAAATCCGCATCGTGCTCACCTGGGACGAAGCGCCGAAGGACCTGGACGCCCATCTCAAAGGCCCCCTGCCCGACGGGGAGGAGTTCCATATCTGCTACCACGAGAAGGGCGATTTGAGAAGCAAGGAGTTCGTCCGGCTCGACGTCGACGACCGCGACGGCGAGGGACCGGAGACGATCACGGTCCTGGGCGTGCTGCCCGGTACGTATCAGTACTTCGTGCACGACTACACCAACCGCAGCCGCCCGGACGGCACGGCCCTGGCCGCGTCGGGCGCGGAGGTGAAGGTTTACCAGGGCGGGCAGACGTACCGCTTCCGCGCCGGCCACGACCGGGAAGGCAACGTCTGGAACGTCTGCGCGATCGACGTATCGCCCGACGGCGCGGTCGTCCGGAAAATCGACGCCTACGAGGCGGCCGAATCGCAGGCCCTGGGACTCTACGACAAGCGGACCATGGCCGGGCGCGAGCAGTGGATCGGCGACTACGGCGGCAACACGATCAGCGAGGCCGCGGCGGGCGCCGGGCTGGAGTGGCTCGCCCGGCATCAGGCCCGCGACGGCTCCTGGTCGAACCGCTGCCTGGGCACGAAGTCGCCGGAATCGAAGTGCGAGACGGATTCGCCCTGCACCGGACCCGGCAAGCGGTACGAGATGGCCCACACCGGGCTGGCGATCCTCGCGTTTCAGGCGGGCGGGCACTACTACTTCAACGACAATACGTATTCCCACGGGGTCCGGGCCGCCTTGGACTGGATGGTCGAGCACCAGCGGCCCGACGGCGGCCTGGTCGGATCCGCGCCGCCGGGCGGGAACGCTGCGTTCCACAAGCACTACATGTACGAGCACGGGATCGCCGCCTTCGCCCTGACCGAGGCCTGCGCCGTGGCCGCCGCGACCGGCCAGCCGCCCAACGAGCGATACGTCGACGCCGCGCGGCGCGCGGTTGATTTCATCCACCAGATGCAGCACGACGACGGCGGCTGGCGATACACCGACGACCCGACGAAGACCAGCGACACCTCCGTGACCGGCTGGCAGGTCCTCGCCCTGAAGACGGCCAAGGAGGCCGGCATTCCGCCAAGCGACGAGTGCATCGCCAAGGTCCGCGAGTTCTTCGCCGCGCGCGAGGCCGGCCAGAACGGCCGCACCGGCTACGACGGCCGCAACCCGTTGACCGAGGCCACCACCGGCGTCGGCATGCTCGCCCACCAGTTCCTCCTGGGCGCCCCCGACGGCCCGCTCGTGCGAGACGCCGCCGACTTCCTCGCCGACTACGCCGAGACGAGATGGTCGGCCCCGGAAACCAAGGGCAAGAACAAGGACTTCTACCTCTGGTACAACTGCACGCTGGCCATGTTCCAGGCGGGCGGCCCGGCGTGGGAGCGATGGAACGAGATCGTCCGCGACGCGATCGTCAGCCTCCAGCAACGCGACGGCTGCGCCCGAGGTAGCTGGGACCCCGATTCCAAGTGGGGCAGTCAAGGCGGGCGTATCTACACCACGGCGCTGGCCGTGCTCACCCTCGAAGTCTACTACCGCTACGCCAGCCACGAAGAGGCCGAAGAGGCGTTCGAGGCCGGCATAACCGCCATCGACGACCACGACCTACGCCCCCGCCTCAAGTCCCCCGAGCTCGAAGCCCGCGACGAAGGCGGCGTGGAGATTCAGGAACGGAGCGATAAGCCCTCGGATCAAAACATGCGCTCGGACGGGCCTTAGACGTGGGGGCTGTTGCGGGGCCAGTCGAGGCTTCTCCGCGGAGACGGGGTATTGAATCGTCCGTAGTGGGCGTGCTACACTCACGCCAAACTCGCCGCGCCGGGTGCCACTGCTGGACAAGCCAGCAGTGGCACCCGGCGTCTGTTCCTGGAGATTCCTCGCACTTTCCCAGGCCGAGCAACATGTTCTCCTACCCATTCGTCAGCCGGTTGTTGCACCCCTATGCGCCTCTTGTGATCCTTCTTGGGCTGGCGATCGCGTGGCTTTGGTGGAAACGGAGACTCCGCCGGGCCGAGCGACTCGCGATAACCGTCCCGTACCTCTTGCTCGTGATGATCAGCCTCCCGATTGTCTCGTTCGTGGTCCACGCGTCGCTCGAGTGGCCCTACCCGCCGATGGACCGCCGACCGGAAGGCGTGGAGGCCATCGTCGTGCTCAGCGGCGCCGTCGCCCCGCCCGACGAATCGCGCGACTACACCGTTCTGGGGCGGGACACGCTGGCCCGCTGCCTCCATGCGGCGGCGCTGTACCGTCAAGGCGAGCCGTGCTGGGTGATCGTTTCCGGGGGGAAAGTTCCACGGGACGAGCCAGGTCCGGCGGCGGCCGACGCCATGAGCGACTTCCTGATAACGCAGGGAGTGCCGAAGGACTACATCCTGCTCGAGGGTCGATCGAGCACGACGTACGAGAACGCCGTGGAGTCGTGCAAGCTGCTCCGCGAGCACAAGATCGGCGCGACGATGCTCGTGACCGACGCCTTCCACTTGCCCCGAGGCGTGAGCTGCTTCCGCCGCCAAGGCATCGAAGTCATCCCGTCGGGCTGCCGCTACCGAACGCGAACATGCGAGTGCTCGGCCGCGACGTTCCTTCCCAGCCCAAGCGCCGCGGAGCACGTTTCGGAAGTCTGGCACGAGTGGCTGGGGCTGGCCTACTACTGGCTCACCGATCGAGTCTGACCACGGCCACCCAGCCATGATGCCGGAGCTGCCCTCCCGCCTCGTACCACCGGGCCGACTACTTCAACTCCATATGGCCGCGGATCCGATCCGCCACGTGTCGCGGGTCGGCGGCGTTGAGGCGATAGAGCACCTGTTCCCACCGATAGGCGAAGCTGCCGCCCTCGTCGCGCTGGCAGTGTCGGAAGAGGGTATCGAAGGCCCTTCTTCGACGGCGGTATTCCGTTTGAATCGCGGAGAACCGTTCCACGAAGGCGTCCAGGTAGAC
Source organism: uncultured Planctomycetaceae bacterium (assembly GCA_964505295.1). Classification (GTDB taxonomy): domain Bacteria; phylum Planctomycetota; class Planctomycetia; order Pirellulales; family Thermoguttaceae; genus DATKZH01. The sequence continues at coordinate 17,281 of CAZDHR010000056.1, read as the reverse complement.
GCCGGCGAACATCCGGGGGTTGGGAAGGCGCTCCATGCGTTCGTTGACCGGCTCCGCGTACTCGGCGGCCACCTCCTCGAACGGGCGGCGATAGTTGGCAAAGCACCCGGTCGGATCGGAGACGATGATCCGCGTGGGCATCCCCTGCTCGTTTTCCAGGACCACCTCGTCGCCGTCGTCGAACAGCACGCGGTCGTCCGAATCGCATCTTCCCACGATCATGTTGGGAGCGGCCGCCCTGCCCAACAGGCGGGCGAACCCCGAGGCATAGACCTCGCTCTGGAACCGGCGGTGGGGGATCTTGTCGGTGGCGATGCCGGGAATGTATTCCCGCTCGAAGTACGCGGTCCAGATCTGCCTGCCCTGATACGCCGTCTGTTCGCCGTAATACCGTTCGGGGATCTTCTTGGCGGTCACACGCGTGGGCACCGCCATCCCGAGCTGGCGGCAGCCGAGCCGCCGGTCGAGCACGTACTCGGTGTACTCTTCCGACGCGAGGATCGCTTCCAACAAATCCTCCCCTTCGTCAAGGTGTTCGCAGACTCCCCATTTCTGCATCCGGATGATGCAGAGGATCTCCTTCTGGCTGCCTCGCTGCTTGACCTCGGCGATGTAGACTTGCCGGCGCCCCTGCATCGGCCGCTTGCGGGAAAGCGATCCGATGACCCGGCCGATGTTCACGTATTCCAGGTCGCCGTACTCCCGGACGAAGTTGTAGATGAAGCCCCGGGATTTCTCGTCGTAGAGTCTCTCCGCCTCTTGGTCCCGAGAGGTCTCGCTGCTCTGCACGAAGATCGGGTCGAAGATCAGCTCTCCTTCCTCGATGCGGCCGCCCGGCAACCACTGGATCTGCATGAAGAACTCGGAGCTCAGGCCCAAGAGCGCCTCTTCGGAGACGACCTCTTCTTCCTCGTGCCCCAACAGCGCGGCGCACATCGCGTTTCGCCATTCGAGGCTCTCCGGGTCGTCTTGACGAAACTCGGGCGGCACGGCACTGCGGAATTTCTCCGCGAGCCACTCGTGAACCCCCCTCAGCTCCTCTGGAGCAATCGCCCCGAAATCGTGCGAGGCGAGGTCCGCCTTGGAGAACGACTTGTCGGCCATGAAAAAGCCGACCTCGGGCTTTCCCCGGGGATTGGTCTTCGCCGAGAACTCGCGAATCTCCGCCAGGTGACGCCGCAGCCCGTCGTCGTCCAGGCAGGCCAGGGCGGCGAACTGCTGAGAAGTGAGAAAACGGGTGCCGGTGGGCCGGCTGTAGTAGTAGATCGCCTCCCCGTGGATGCCGATTCGCGACACCGCGATCATCGCCTTCAATTCCTCGGAGGACTTGGGGAGCGGCGTCACCCGCCAGCACTCGCCCCGGCGCTGAATGGCGTCGTGCACCTTCTTGTTCCGCACGTGGAGGAACTTGACTCGGTGCTTGGGCACGCGCTCCTGGAGCAGCTCGTCGGCCTGGAAGGCCAGCGCCATCTTGTCCGGGTCCGGGCGGATGAGGACCGATCCGCCCTCCAGGATCAAGTCGACCGAGTTGCCCGTCTCCGCGTCTTCCTCCGCTCGGGTCAGCTTCGGCAGACCCCGCTCGGCGCGCTGTTGGTTGACGAGGTCCACATAGGCCAACCGCTGGGTGGCATGGATGCCCGGCAGCGTCACCAGCGTGGCGGTGCGAGGAAAGAGCGTGGCGATGCGCGGGGCGGCCTTCCCGGCTCCGCCCTCGCAAAGGGGATCCTCTCCGACGATTCTGAGCCCCATACCGCTTTACCCCCCGGGTGCGACTTGACGCTGGCGGTCGGTGGAAGAGCCCCCGCACGAATCGGCAAACGAAATCGTCCTCAGAAATGACCTAGGATTCAGCCTATTCCCCGGGCGGCCGGGCGTCAAGCCAATTGGCTGCGCCAGGGCTTTGCGGGCTTGTCGTGACCGCACTGATGCGGTCCCCGATCCACCCGATGAATCGGGGCACCACCCGCGAGGCAACCCGCCGTCCACAAACGCGCCAGCGCATGCGCGTCAGCGAAACCGGGACGCAACACTCCGCCTCAACCGTGCCATCCGCGCCACCCTCGCCATCCAAGCTCCGCCTTCAGGCTCGACCGGCCCCCCGCCGGCTTACTTCTGCCGGCCCTTCGCGTCCGGCAGCTTCGGGGCCGCGGAGCCGAGGACCGCCTTCCGAACGGCGAAGTAGTCGTCGCGGCTGATCGATTGGCCCATCGCCCCGGCCGCCTCGGCAATCTGGTCCGGCGTCTTGGTCCCGCAAACGGCCACGTGGATGGCCGGGTGCATCAGCGTCGCCGCCACCACGAGTTGGCAGATCGTCAGCCCGTACCGTTCGGCGATCGGCCGGATGCTCTGCACCTGATCGCAGAGCTGCTTGAATCGCTCCCCCTGGAAATCGGGATGGTTTCCGCGGAAATCGTCGAAGGTCTCCGTCCCCGTGTACTTGCCGGTCAGCAGCCCCTTGTGCATCGGCGAGTAGACCATCACGCCGAGATTTTCCGCCTGACAGAAGGGCAACAGGTCCAACTCGATGGCCGGATCGATCAGGCTGTACGCCGGCTGGACCACCGAATAGGGCCCAAACCGCCGCTGCGCCCTGAGCTGCTCCACCGTGTGGTTGCTGACGCCGACCACTCGGACTTTACCCTGACTGCGCAGCTTCTCCAGAGTCTCGGCAACGTCCGCCAGCGGCGTCAGCTCGTCGTAGAAGTGCAGGAGATACAGGTCGATCGTGTCGACCCCCAGACGCTTGAGCGACGCCTCGCAGCGCTCGATCACGTGCGACGGGGAAAGGTCGGGGTAGCGTGAGGCGTCGGGCTTGAAGTGGTTGAACACCTTCGTGGTGATCACCAGCTCGTCGCGAGGCAGGTCCCGGATCGCCTCGCCCAGCACGCTCTCGGCGTACCCGTCGCCGTAGGCGTCGGCCGTGTCGAAGAAGTTGATCCCCTCGTCAAAGGCCAGCTTCATCGCCGCCTGGGCATCCTCCTTCGACTGCTCGCCCCAGAAGCGAGGGCTGAGTTGCCAGGTGCCAAAGGCCACGGGCGAGACGGAAAGCCCACTCTCTCCAAGCACAACGCGATGCATCTCGGAACCTCCTTGGGCGAACGTGTTGCCGGCCGGTTACCCTCCGGCCCTTCTGCGCCACCGCCCAACACCATAGCCGGACCGACCGTCCGCGCAAAGCCCCGACGCGGTCCGTAGGTCCTGGTTGTAGTGGCCGCATTCCCGCGGCCCGCGCTGCGTCGGGTGGCTGGGGTCGAGCGCCAGCGAGCCCCCAGAAATCCGGCGCCCTGTGGGGTCGCTTCGCTCCACCACAGCCACCCAGCTCAAGCTATCCGACGAATCGGACCTCTACGAGCCGGGCGACTTGCTGCTTCGATCAGGGCAACCGCTCGACGGTCACCGACCGCTTCTGGCCGAAGGGGATCAAGAGCGTGTCGGTCGTACCGGGCGGCTTGCGCGTGGTGACCATGTGCAGGGTCACCGTCACCTGCGGATGGGCGAAGAGCGGCAAGCGGAACGGCATCACGATCCAATCCAAGGTGCATTTCCGTCGCGGGCGCCGCAGCAAGAAGGAACTGCACACGAAGGGCGAGAAGGCCCCAGCGCCAGATGGCGTAGTTCCCCGCGTGTCGCGGCTCATGGCCCTGGCGATCCGCTTCGAGCAGCTCATCCGGGACGGCGTCGTCCCCGACTACGCCGCCCTCGCGCGGCTGGGCCACGTCACTCGGGCCCGAATGACGCAGCTGATGAATCTGCTTAATCTGGCCCCGGAGATCCAAGAGGGAATCTTGTTTTTGCCGTTGGTGGAGCGTGGCCGCGCCCCCATCACCGAGCGGGACCTGAGGCCGATCGCGTCCGTTCCCGACTGGCGGAAGCAGGGACTTTCTCAGGCGTAACCTGTTGGCCGGACAATTGTTGCGGCGACCATGAATCGGCTAGCGCGGGACTAACCCGGCTGATATGGCGACGCCCGGCATGCTGTCAATACGCGACGCGTTGCTCTATTTGTCCGCATGCTAGCATCGCTATTCGCCCTCGGTGGGAAAGTCCCCGGAAGCGGGACTTTCTCAGGCGTAACCTGTTGGCCGGACAATTGTTGCGGCGACCATGAATCGGCTAGCGCGGGACTAACCCGGCTGATATGGCGACGCCCGGCATGCTGTCAATACGCGACGCGTTGCTCTATTTGTCCGCATGCTAGCATCGCTATTCGCCCTCGGTGGGAAAGTCCCCCGGAAGCAGAGGAATCTCTGGTCGCAAGTCATTCAACCACAATGACTTAAGGATATTGTGCTTCGTCTTTGCGTACGCCGTACTTGTACTAACCTCACCCATAGGTTAACCTTTTGGGCGTCAACTGTTTAGTAAACCAGTACGCTAGCACTGCAAGGACGCGGCTCAATGGCCCCTACCGATCCGTTGCGGATTGGCCAGACCTTGACGGGCCCGCTCTTCAACGAGCCCATGCGGGTCGAAACCGTCGCCCCGAGCGGCGACGGCTCGTGGGTCGTCGGTGTGGTCGGGATGCAGACGGAGCGGTTTCGCCGGGTGACGCTCACTGAGTCGGACCTCGGCACGCTCACCATTCTCGACAGCGTCTCCTCCTACGACGGCGACGGGAATCTCCTCCGGCTGGGTCTCCAAGCGTACTCGCTGGGCATCGCCTACGAATTCGACCCCTACTTCGGCCTGTCAATCTCCAAGGTCGATCCACTCCCACACCAGCTTGAGGCCGTCTACGACTACCTGCTCAAGCTGTCCCGCGTCCGTTTCCTGCTGGCCGACGACGCCGGCGCCGGCAAGACGATCATGGCCGGTCTGCTGGTGCGCGAATTGAAACTGCGCGGGCTGGCCGAGCGGGTGCTGATCGTTGCGCCGGCCAATCTCGCCTTCCAATGGCAGCGGGAACTGAAAGAGAAGTTCGATGAGAAGTTCATCGTGCTGAAAGGCTCGGACGTCCGCGACCAGTTCGGCGTCAACCAGTGGCTGGAGCAGAACCAAGTCGTAACATCGTTGGACCTGGCCAAGCGGGCCGAAATCCTGCCCGGCCTGCGACAAGTCCACTGGGATCTCGTGATCGTGGACGAGGCCCACCGGATGTCGTGGACTCCTCCGGCCCGGAAAACGGCCCGCTACGCCCTGGGCGAGTTGCTGCGGGACACGAGCGACCACATCATGCTGCTCACGGCCACGCCCCACAAAGGCGACCCGGTCAACTTCAGCCTGTTCCTGCAACTGCTCGATCCGGACGTGTACGCCGATGTCCGTTCGATCCGCGAGGCCATGGATCGCCGCCGCGCGCCGTTCTACCTGCGGCGGACGAAAGAGGCGATGGTGTACTTCCCGGAGCGAGTAGACGGAGAATGGGTTGCAAGGAAGATCTTCACCAAGCGTATCCCGCACTCGGTCGAGTTCCAGATTGACGGGCCTGAATTCGAACTCTACAGGACGGTCACGCGGTTCGTAAAACGCCAGAGTGCCCGGGCGGCTGCCGCGGGCGACGATCCGCGGGCTCGCGCCGTCGGCTTCTTAATGGCCCTCTACCAGCGGCGGCTGGCGTCCAGTACGCACGCGGTGCGCTGCTCGCTGGAGAACCGGGCGAACCGGCTTGAGCTTGGCTTGAAGAAAGCCCAAGAACTGGCCCGCACTGCCCCGCCGACCCTGCCGGATCCCGAAGAGCTGGAAGAAATGGATGAAGAGGATCGGGAGCGGCTTGAAAGGCTGTTGGAAGCCATTTCCCTGGCACAAGATGCCGACGAGGTGCGCCGCGAAATAGCAGAACTGCGGGAACTGGCAGCGGAGGCGGTCGCCGTCGAGCAGTCTGGTGCAGAGGCTAAGCTGTCCCGGCTGAAGAAACTCATGCAAGAGCAGGGATTCTTCGACCGGCCCGATCAGCGGCTGCTTCTGTTCACAGAGTTTCGAGACACTCTCGACTACCTGCTCGAAAACCTGACCGAATGGGGATTCCGCTGCGGCTGCATCCACGGCGGGATGCGACCGGGATCGCGAGATGAACCGGCGACGCGTATCTACACAGAACAGCAGTTCCGGGAAGGCACGATCCAAGTGCTCGTGGCCACCGAAGCCGCCGGCGAAGGGATCAACCTCCAGTGCTGCAACATCCTGTTCAACTACGACATTCCCTGGAATCCGAACCGGCTCGAACAGCGGATGGGCCGCATCCATCGCTACGGCCAGCGCAAGGACTGTTTGATCTTCAACTTCGTGGCGACCAACACCATCGAGGGTCGCGTCCTGCAGCGGCTGCTCGACAAGCTTCAGGAAATCCGCAACGCGCTTGATGACGATGCCGTGTTCAACGTGGTCGGCGAGATCCTGCCGGCGGCCCACGTCGAGCGAGTGCTGCGCGATTATTACGCCGGCAAGCTGGGCGACGCGGACCTCGAAGATCGTTTGCTACACAACGTCGACGAGGGCCGTTTCCGGGCGATTTGCCACAACGCGCTGGAAGGGCTGGCGGCCAAAAGACTCAACCTGGAAATGCTGATCGAACGGCGTGCCCGGGCACAGGAGCGTCGCGTTGTGCCGGAAACCATCGCCCGGTTCCTGTCTGAGACGGCCGGCTACGCCAACTTCACGCTCAAACAGGTCGCACGGTTCCCCCACGCCTTCGACCCAGGGAAAACGCCAACCGTGTTGCGGCGCTACGAGCGCGACGCCGACTGGAAAATGCCGGCGCTGGCGGCCAAGTACCCGCGGCTCTCGACGGACCGGGACGCGGCGGAGGAGCACCATCTGGAATGGGTTACACCCGGGCATCCCCTGTTCGAGGCCATGCGGCGGCATACGTTCCACTCGGCACAGGACGACCTGAAGAAGGGGGCGTGCTTCTACTCCTTGGCCTACGACGCCCCGTCTCGTGTTGATTTCTACCGTGCCCGGGTTGTCGATGGCTTGGGCCGCGTGGTCCACGAACGCCTGTTTGCGGTCGAACTGTCGGACGGCCGCGATCCCTGCCTACGAGAACCTGCCCTGCTCGGCGATCTGATTCCGGCCGAGTCGCCGGAGGCGCTGCCGCCGGTGGCCGCATTGCCCGAGGCCAGCTCCTGGCTTCAGCAGAACGCGCTGATGCAGTTCCTCAGTGACGTGCGGGAAGAGCGACTCGACGAGGTCGAGCGCGTCGCCGAGCACGTCGAGCTCTCCCTGACGGAACTTCTGCAGCGGGCGGACGAGGAGATCGGCCGGGCTGCGGCGGAAGTCGAACGGAAGGCCCAGGGCGCCGAGGGCCGTTTGGCCCAGGCCGAGGCCCGGCACGCGGAACTCCTGGCCCGCCGCGAACGTCGGCGCCAGGAACTCCAGCAGCAGCGTTCGCTCACGCTTCAGGCCGTGGAGCGCATGATAAGCGTCCTGATCCTGCCGCATCCGGACCGCAACACGCCGGAGGTCCGGCGCTTGCGGCCGAACCTCCAGACCGAGGCGGTCGCGATGCAGGTGGTGATCGACCACGAGCGGTCCCAGGGTCGCGAGGTCTACGACGTACACGAGAAGAACCTGGGCTACGACGTCACCAGCCTCGATCTACACTCCGGGGAGCTGCGGCTGATCGAGGTCAAGGGGATCGGCGCTGCGGAAGGAAGCGTGATGCTGACGCCCAACGAGTTGCGCGTGGCCCAGGACCGTCCCGACTGTTTCTGGCTATACGTCGTCACGCACTGCAACACAACGCCGCAGCTCCGCGATCCGATCAGGGACCCAGCGCGGCTACAGTGGAACGAAGTGAGCAAGGTCCAACATTACTGGCTGGAACTGAGAGCGATGACGCAGCCGGCGCGGGTACCCAAAAAATAACCACCATTCGGGAGCGAGCATACATGTTGACCAAACTGACGGTGTCCAATTTCAAACGCTTTGGGCAGAAAGTGGAAATTGAACTTGGGAATCCGGTAGTATTCATCGGACCCAATGACTCGGGGAAAACCACAGCGCTTCAAGCGCTAGCACTCTGGGAAACAGGACTGCGGCGCTGGAACGAGAAGCGCCAGGGTAAGCCCAAGCCGGAGAAACGTCCTGGCGTTGCCATCAACCGTCGGGATTTAATCGCTGTCCCGGTTCCAGACGCTATCCTCTTATGGAAGAACCTATCGGTCAGGAGTGTCAGTAGACACGCTGGCAAGCAGCAAACGCGTAATGTGCGCATGGACATAGTAGTTGAAGGCATATCTCATGGAAAAGAATGGGTCTGTGGGCTGGAATTCGACTACGCCAACGAGGAATCCATGTATTGCCGCCCACTCCGGCGGGCAGAACGTAAGGGCGCAGACCGGATGCCAATACCTCAAGAAGCTGCTGATGTCAGAGTGGCATTCTTGCCGCCGATGTCGGGATTATCCGCTAACGAGACACGGTTGGACCCAGGAGCAATCAACGTGAGATTGGGTGAGGGCCGAACTGCCGAGGTGCTCCGAAATCTGTGCTATCAAGTATGTGAAGCTCCCGACGGGAGTCGTGGCAAGTGGGAAGAGCTTTGTGAGAAGATAAGGAAGCTGTTTGGGGTCGAGTTGGAAACGCCCAAGTACATTCCTGAACGCGGCGAAATCGTCATGGGGTATCGCGATGCGCAGGGGACGACGCTAGACCTCTCCTGTTCAGGCCGAGGCATGCAACAAGTACTGCTGCTACTTGCGTACTTGTCAGCAAACCCCGGTTCCGCGCTGTTGCTCGACGAGCCTGATGCGCATTTGGAGATCCTCAGACAGCGGCAAATCTACCAAATACTCACCGAAACAGCTTCCGCTCAAGACAGCCAAGTCATCGCCGCAAGCCACTCCGAGATTGTTCTTAACGAGGCTGCCGGCCGGAACGTGGTGATCGCTTTTCTCGGCAAGCCACATCGTGTTGACGACCGAAGTAGCCAACTGCTCAAGGCTCTGAAGGACATTGGCTACGACCAGTACTATCAGGCCGAGCAAACAGGCTGGGTCCTTTACCTGGAAGGGTCTACCGACCTTGCGATTCTCCGGAGCTTCGCTGCACTCCTTGATCATCCTGCCAGAGACTCTTTGGAACGCCCGTTCGTCCACTATGTCCTGAACAAGCCGAACAGGGCCTATGAGCACTACTATGGCCTCCGGGAAGCGAAGTCCGATCTGGTGGGGTACGCGCTTTTCGACCGCCTCACCCAGCCACTCGCCGACAAGCCCGGGTTGCGGCAGCACATGTGGTCCCGCTGTGAGATTGAGAACTACCTGTGCGATCGCGCCATTCTTCTGCAATGGGCAGGGAATATGGGCAGAGCAGAAGCAGGCGAGCTATTCGCGCAACCCTGGAGAGAATCTATGGAGAAGGCCATTGGCGAAGTGGAGGCTGCAATGAAAACCCTTGGCAAACCATCTCCTTGGTCACCCGATACGAAGGTGTCCGATGAGTTCCTTGATCCGGTTTTCGACAAGTTCTTTCGGTCTGTGGCATTGCCCAATCTCATGCGGAGGTCGGGCTACCATGAATTGGCAAAGTACCTTGATCCTTCCAAACTGCCCGAAGAAGTCCGAAGGGTCCTGGACGACATACACCAAGTTGCCCAACAAGCGAAGCCGGTTGGCGGCACCGGAGAGATGGCATGATCCCCAAACAGTGCAAGCGGCTGGCTGAGGTCGATTTCCCTATTGCCGTGGTGTCGAAGCACGCGGCGCGGGAGAAATCGATCCGGCATGGGCATCCCTCAACGCTGCACCTGTGGTGGGCGCGGCGGCCGCTGGCGGCGTGTCGGGCGATGCTGTTGGCGCTGCTGCTTCCGGACCCGTGTGACGAGCACTGCCCGTCGGACTTCAAGAAGAAGGCACGCGAGTTGCTGCTGAAGACCCGCGGCCGAATTGACGCCGACGACATCGGCCTGCAGCAGGCCATCCTGAAGTTCATCGCCGACTTTGCCGACTGGGATCTCTCATCGGACGCGACGTATCTGGAAGTCGCCAACGGCCTGGTCAAGGCAGCGCATCCCGAAGAGACGCCGCTGGTGGTTGATCCGTTCGCCGGCGGCGGGTCGATCCCGCTGGAGGCACTGCGATTGGGCTGCGAGGCGTTCGCCAGCGACCTGAACCCAGTGGCGTGTTTAATCCTGAAAGTGATGTTGGAAGATATCCCACGGCACGGGCCAAAGTTGGCCGATGAGCTTCGACGCGTGGGAGCGGAGATCAAACGGCGAGCTGAGGAGGAACTGGCCGAGTTCTACCCGGCCGACACGGACGGCGCCCGGCCGATCGCCTATCTTTGGGCGCGGACGGTCCGTTGCGAAGCGCCCAACTGCGGAGCCGAGATTCCGCTGGTGCGATCTTTTTGGCTGTGCAAGAAGGCCAACCGCAAGCGGGCACTGCGGTATCGGGCGGTACACCCCAAGGGCAGACCACCACGAGTGGAGTTCGAGATCTTCGAGCCGAAGAGCGACCGGGAGGTGCCCGGCGGAACCGTCTCCCGAGCCAAGGCGACGTGTCCCTGCTGTGGGTCTGTGCTGCACCCGGATCGGGTTCGGGCACAGCTCTCCGAACAACGCGGCGGTGCAGATGTGCTCTTCGACGAAAAAGGCAATCGAATCGGTGGTGCGCGGATGTTGGCCGTGGTGACTCTCCGACCCGGTGAGCAAGGCCGACACTACCGGCTTCCGGCCGAGCGGGATTACCGGGCTGTTTGGAAGGCCGGGCAGCGGCTTCAGGATATCTTTGAAGAGTGGGAGAAGGACGGCAAGAAGGGCCTTTGCCCCGTGCCCGATGAGCCACTGCCGCCGGTTGGTACGCTCGGCTTCCGTGTTCAACGCTACGGCATGCTCCGCTGGGGCGACCTGTTCACTGCCCGGCAGAAACTCGGCCTTGTCAATCTCGGCGTTGGCGGCAGAACGGAGGTTGGCGGCAAGTACGCTCAGGATGCGCTTTGCCTGGCGCTCGGCCGCTGCTCCGAACAGGCATCCTCACTCGTGCGGTGGCGTACCACGGTTGAAGCTGTCGCGGGCACATTCGGGCGCAACGCGCTGCCGATCATGTGGGACTTCGTGGAGATCGTCACAACCGGCGACTTGGCATCGAACTACGCGGCTGCCGTGAAATGGGTCGCCGAGGTGGTTGAACACGAAGGCGTCTCTATACAAACCTCAGGCCAAGTGGAGAACGCGGACGCGTGTGAATCAGTGCTCCCGGATGGCGCTGCAAGCGTCTGGTTTACGGACCCGCCCTATTACGATGCCATACCATACTCTGACCTTTCGGACTATTTCTTCGCGTGGTTCAAACGATTCTTGCCGGGTCATCGCCTCTTGCACGACCGCTACGATCCCAAGAACCGCCTGACGCCGAAGTTGCGTGAAGCAGTGCAAGACGAGACTAGGAGAGTCAATGGACGTCCGAAGGACCGAGAGTTTTTTGAGGAGGTCATGGCTTCGGCCTTCGCTCAAGGTCGTCGTCTACTCCGCGATGAAGGCATCGCGTCCGTTGTCTTCGCCCACAAGACGACCGAAGGCTGGGAGGCACTTCTCTCAGGTATGGTTCGTGGTGGATGGGTAATCACTGGTTCTTGGCCCATCGCAACAGAACGTCCTGGACGCCTGCGCTCGCAGGAATCCGCGGCCCTTGCCACCAGCGTCCATCTCATCTGCCGCCCGCGGCCAGAAGACGCCCCGGTCGGCGACTGGGCCGACGTGCTGCTAGAATTGCCCCCGCGCGTGGCCGAGTGGATGAAGCGGCTCCAGTGCGAAGGTATTCGCGGTGCGGATCTCGTCTTAGCCTGTATTGGCCCGGCGCTGGAGATCTTCAGCCGGTACACGCGGGTCGAGACGGCTGAAGGTCGCGAGGTACCGCTGGCGGAGTATCTGGAGAAGGTCTGGGAGGTCGTCGGCCGGAGTGCCTTACAGCAGGTGCTCGGGACAGCGGAGGGAACCGTCACCAATGGGACCACCGCCGCCGCGCTCGAAGAAGACGCCCGGCTGACGGCCTTGTTCTTGTGGACGATGCAGAGTACCGAACTGGCGGCAGACAACGGCAACGGCGAGGAACCCACCGAGCCGGAACTGGAAGAAGACCAGACGCCGAAGTCGAAAGGCAAGGGTTTCAGCCTGCCGTTCGATGTGGTCCGGCGTTTTGCGCAGCCCTTAGGCATCCATCTGCCCGACTGGGAAGCCCGCATCATCCAAACGGAAAAGGGCATCGTCCGAATAATCCCCGTTCTCGACCGCGGCAAGCAGCTCTTCGGTGAGGAAGGGGCGACGGCCGTGGCGGACGAATTGGAACAAACCGCCGGCCGCTCCGGTCCCGCCCAGCTTTCGCTCTTTCCCGACGAGATACCGCAGCCGAAGCAACGACGCGCCCGTCGCAAGAAAGGAACCATCGACGTTTCTGACGAGCAGTTGCAGTCCCGCCGTGGAGCGACAACGCTGGACCGTGTCCACGCAGCTATGCTACTCCAAGCCTCCGGGCGCGCGAGCGCCTTGCGAGCATTGTTACAGACCCAGATCAACCGCAGCCCTGACTTCTTGCGGCTGGCAAACGCCCTGTCGGCGCTCTATCCGAAGGGCAGTGACGAGAAACGACTTCTGGACGCCATGCTACTGGCCGTGCCGAGGTAAGGGAACCACGAAAGACACGAAAGACCCCAAATGGGAGGAGTAACCGATGAACGAGGACGAACTGCTCAAGCGCATCACGGTGGACCCCGCGATCTTCGGCGGCAAGCCGATCATCCGCGGGATGCGGATCGCGGTGGAGCATGTGCTGGGAATGCTGGCGGCCGGAGACACGCCCGAGCGGCTGCTCGATGAGTATCCGTTCCTGGAGCCGGAAGACATCCAGGCGTGCCTGGCCTACGCGCATCGCTCGATGGCCGGTGAACAAGTCCAAGAGCGAATCGCGGGAGCCAAGGCGCCATGAAGTTTCTGCTCGACGTTTGCGTGTCGTCACGTTCGTTCGATTCCTTTCTGGTCGGGCAGGGGCATGACGTGCTGGACGAGCTAGCGGGACCGGTGATCGTGACGGTCACGCGCGGCCGTATCCGGATTCGACGATAACTGGCCGCGACGCGGACAGGATAACCCATGCAGACAGACCAAGCAATCTGGCAGCTCTCCGGTGGTCCGGTGTCACGGTCCTATGCCGATGTGTTCGTGCGCTACGCCGTCGGGTTGCTGGGCCCCGGCGATCCGGGCCCGTGGCATCTCGAGCGGAGTGACGAGGACTTTGACGGCAGCTTTGTGCGACGATTCGCATCTGAAATGAAGGCCGGCGACGTGGTGCTGCTGCGGACAGGGCTTTCGAAGATCCGCGCGGTCGGCGTGGTGGCCGGCGACTACGAGTACCTGAATCAGTTTGACGACGTGAACGGCTGGGACCTTCAGCACGCGCGACGCATCCGCTGGTGCGAGCTGCCGGTGGATTACGATTTTGGTTCGTCCGTATTCGGCGCCAACCCTCCGCGGCTTTCCGGCGTGGGTGTCGAAGGTGCGTTGGAGCAGGCCAAGGGCTACGTCCAGGCACTCGGTACACCTCGCGACATCGTGGTCACCGACGGTGTGCGTTATCGCCTGTACGCCGCGGCCCGGGACTTCGCGCCGGCGGCCTATGCCAACTTGGTTCGGCTGAAGCAGCCGGCCCTCGATCTATTCAATCGACTCAAGAGACCCTGAGGACCGAAACCATGGAACCTTGGTACAAGGTCGTCACGCCCAGAAAAGAAGTCCGCGAAGGGCGGTCGTTCAATCCCGATGAGTTTGCCATCGCGCTGGAAAAGGTGGTCGCACACGAAGCGCCAGAGGACTACCAGGACCCGGTGCAGTTCTTCTCGCGCACGTGTTTCACGCGAGCCCTCTGCGACAACTCGGGAATGGTGCTCCGGCGTTTGGCTGGACGTACCGACAACGCGTCGCCGGTTCAGACCCTGGTGACGCAGATGGGTGGCGGCAAGACGCACATGCTGACCGCTCTCTGGCATTTGGCCAACGGCGGCCCAGAAGCATCTTCCTACCCTGGCGTGGAACAGATGCTTGCGAGCGCCGGGGTGACGGAGGCCCCGAAGGCGAAGGTGGCCGTGTACGTCGGGACAGCCTGGGACTCCCAGGAGGGCAGTGAAACGCCATGGATCGACATGGCGCGTCAACTGGCGGGCGAAGAGGGTGTCAAGGCGTTGGGGCCGCGGGCAAAGGATGATCCGCCGGGTGGTGACACGCTTGACCGCATATTCGAGATGGCCGGCGGACGCGTGCTACTTCTATTCGACGAGGTCTTGAACGGCTTCTCGCGGCACAAGTGGCTCGCGGAGCCGATGCACGCGTTCTTTCACTCGATCGTTCGTACCCTGGTCGGGTCGCATGAGAAGTCCGCGGTATTCAGCTTGCCTCGAAGCGAAGTGGAGATGACGGATTTCGACCTTAAGTGGCAGGACAAGATCGTCAAGACGGTCGGCGCCGTGGCCAAGCCGCTTCTGGTCAATGACGAGGCGGAGATCAGTGAAGTGATCCGCCGCCGGCTGTTCCAGGACCTCGGCTCGGAGCGGACGCGCAGGAACGTCGCCCGGGCCTTTGCGGACTGGTGCTTTGAGCGGCGTGCGCAATTGCCACCGGAATGGACCGCCGTCGACACCGCCGCAACCGAGAAGAAAGCCCGGGAGTTCCTTCAGAGCCGATTTGAAGCGTGTTATCCATTCCACCCGGCAACGCTATCTGTCTTTCAACGGAAATGGGCTGCCTTGCCTCAGTTCCAGGCGACCCGCGGCACGCTGGCGATGTTGGCCCAGTGGATTTCGGTCGCCGCGCAGGACGGGTTTCGCAAGGCCCGCACGGAGCCGTTGATCACGCTGGGGTCAGCCCCGCTACACGATCCGGCATTCAAGAGCGTGGTGCTTGGGCAACTCGGTGAACCTCGGCTCAACACAGCGGTCGATACGGACATCGCCGGTGGGAATTCGCACGCCCGGGCGCTGGATGCGGATACCAAAGGGGCGCTCAGAGAAATCCACCGGCGTGTTGGAGCGGCCATCCTGTTCGAGTCGTCAGGTGGTCAACGAGACAAAGTAGCACACCTACCGGAGCTGCGCTTTGCACTCGGGGAACCCGAGGTCGATACGACTTCGGTCGACAACGCGGCCATCGCGCTGGAAGGCAAATCGTTCTTTATCCAACGTGTGGGCGCCGACGGGTTCAAGATCTACTACAAGGCCAAGATCGACAAGGCGGTCCACGATCGGCGGGCATCGCTTGACGAGGCCTCTGAGATCAAGCCGGCCATCAAGGAGTTGGTGAAAGAAGAGTTCAAGCGGGGAGCGAGCACTCCGACGCATCTGTTTGAATCTCCATTTGACGGTACGATAGTCTCCGACACGCCACGTCTCAGCCTTTGGGCGGTCGATCCTGACGAGGAGTGGAACGCCGGGGGTAACCTCCGTAATCGGATTGCCGACTGGACGAAGAACCGCGGCAAGTCGTCTCGCCTGTATCCAGGGGCGCTGGTGTGGTGCGTGCGGAAGCCCGGACGCGATCTGCGCGACAAGGTCGAACTGTGGTTAGCGTGGAAACGCGTTCAGAAAGACGTGCGGGACGGCGTGCTTGGCTCCGATTACGAAAAGGCCGACCTACGCGAGATCGAAGTCAAGGTCAAGGATGCAGAAGAGCAAGCGAAGGACGAGGTTTGGGGCGGCTACCGATTCGTCGTGCTCGCCGACAACTCCGATCCAAGTGGCCTCAAGGTGATCGACCTAGGGGCCGGCCATTCCAGCGGGTCGGAGACGTTGTGCGGTCGCGTCATCGCGGCGCTGAAGGCCGAGGCGCTGTTGAACGAGTCGGTGGGTGCCGGCTACATCGATCGCAACTGGCCACCCGCCTTCAAGGACACGGGGGCGTGGCCGCTGGCCAGCTTACGGCAAAGCTTCCTGAACGGTGCCCTGACCCGGTTGCTCGACCCAGACACGGTTCTGCGCGGCAAGATCGTCGAGTTTGTGGGCCGAGGGGACTTCGGCCTGGCATCCGGACCGAAGCCGGACAGCACCTATGAGCGGGTGTGGTTCTGCGAACTAGTGCCGTCGGACGAAGTGGCTTTTGAGCCGGGTGTGCTGTTGCTTAAGAAGGACAAGGCCGAGGCGCTGAAGAAACCGCCGGGGCCACCCACGCCCGAGGCTGAGACGCCTGAACCGACAGTGCCCACTCCGGAACCCAAAGCGGGCCCTGGCCCCGAATCAGGCCCCACTCCGCCGACGCCGAGTGCCACGGTGATCCGGCTCTCTGGCAGTGTTCCACCAGAGCTCTGGAACCGGCTGGGAACGCGTGTGTTACCTAAGCTGCGATCAGGCGAGGAACTGAAGATCGGCGTGTCATTCGAGGTCTCCGTGGACACCCCATCGGCGGGGGATCTGCGGGCTGAATTGCGGCAGATTTTGAGCGATCTGGGGCTGGAGGGGTCCGTCACCGTGGATTGAACCGGCAACAAGAGACACTTGGCGAGATAGGCAATCATGGGAAAAAGACATAGAATATTCGGTCAGATGCTTCGCGAGAAGCGAATTGAGAAGGGCTTCAGCCTGCGCAAGTTCGCGGAAAAGGTGGGGGTCAGCCCGACCTACCTCTCCCAGGTCGAGCAGAATAATGTCGACCCCCCCACGGCCGAGCGGGTGCGGCGGATGGCCGAACTGCTCGACGAGAATCCCGACGAATGGATCGCGCTGGCGGGCCGGATACCGGAGGACTTGCCCGAGATTATCCAGAAACGATCAACCGAAATGCCCCAACTGGTTCGTGAGGCCAGCGGCCTGACGGCTGAGCAGCTCCGGCTACTGACGGAGCAGGCGCGAAAATTCAAGGAGCGGGAGCAGTAAGCGATGGGACGACGAGTTGCGATTCCAACCAGCGAGGTGCCTTACCTGTCGAAGCAGGCCATCGAGCAGGAGGCGACGGTGCTGCTGGCTGAATACGGCGAGCGGTTCGAGCTGGTGGTCGAGCCTCCCGTCCCGGTTGACGAAATCATCGAGCTTCATCTGCAGCTAGCGTTCGAACTCAAGGACCTGCAGCAGTTGTTCGGATATGGCGATGTGCATGGGGCGACCTGGGTGAACGAGGGCCGGATTGCGGTCGACGTGAGCCTTGATCCTCACGACAACCCGCGGAAGCTTGGCCGGTTCCGTTTCACGGCCGGGCACGAAACAGGTCACTGGCGACTACACCGTCCACATTATTTGAGGAACACCCAGGGAGGTGGCGCCGAATTGCCGGACACTCCAAATGCTTAGTTTTGCTGCTAAACTGAGCAGCGAAGCCTACTTTCCGCACATCTCGGTTTGAATATCTCTCGAGTTTCCGGTCCAGCGG
>CAZDHR010000055.1:0-23559 GCA_964505295.1 uncultured Planctomycetaceae bacterium | reverse complement strand
GGGCGCTTGCCTGTACGAGCTGACCGCGCCGGCGGGTCGACACCTGTGGTGGATCTCGGCGGCCGCGTTAGTGGGCGTCGCCGTGACCGGCCTGATCGCCGCCCTCCAGATCGCCCCGCTGGGGATCGCCAATCCCACGCGCCGGTTTCCCTACAACTTCCCGCGGCAGACCGTGCGCGACCTCGCCCTGCTCGGTTCCGATCGCCCTTTGCTGCGGGCGGCGCTGGGGGCGATGGTGTTTTGGGCCCTCGGGGCGTTGGCCCAAGTGAACGTGGATCAGTTCGTCGGCTATCGGCTCGGGCTGGGGCAGTTGCACGTGGGGATCCTGCTGGCCATCCTGGCGGCGGGCGTGGGCGCCGGGAGCGTGCTGGCCGGCGTCTGGTCGGCCGGAAGGGTCGAGCTGGGGATCGTCTCGCTGGGAGCCGCAGGGATCGCCACCAGCGCGATCGTGCTGTCGCTCGTCCCGCCTGCCCAGGGAACCGTGCTCTCGGCCGGCTACTTCGGGAGCTGTTTCTGGCTGTTCCTGCTCGGCTTGAGCGCCGGGCTGTATCAGATTCCCATCCAGTCGTTCCTGCAATACCGCAGCCGGCGAGAGTCGCGGGGCTCGATCCTGGCGGCCGCCAACTTCCTGGCGTTCTCGGGCATGTTGGGGTCGGCCGTGGTGTTCTGGCTGTGCAGCGGGCCGTTGGGGCTTCGCCCGGAGCAGATCTTCCTCCTGCTGGGCGTGGTAACGGTGCCCGTGCTCATCTACATCGTCCTGCTGCTCCCCGGCGCCACGGCCCGTTGCTTCGTGTGGCTTCTGAGCCACACGATCTACCGGGTTCGGATCGAGGGCCGGCGGAACGTTCCCGAGCGCGGCGGGGCCCTGCTCGTGGCCAATCACGTCAGCTTCATCGACGGCGTGCTGTTGATTCTCTACTTCCCTCGTCCGATACGAATGGTCGCCCGCGCCGATCCCCGCCACCGACGGTGGTTTCGGCGGCTGGCGGAGGACCTGGGCACCATCTTCATCGAGCCGGGAACGAAGCCGATGGTCCGGTCGATTCGTGCCGCCCGGGAAGCCCTGCGCCAGGGCGACCTGGTCTGCATCTTTCCGGAAGGGCAGATGACGCGGACCGGGGCGATGGACGAGTTTCGGCCGGGCTTCCTGGCGATCCACAAGAAGACGGGCGTGCCGGTGATCCCCATCCACCTCAGCGGGCTCTGGGGGAGCATCTTCAGCTACGAAGGCGGCAAGCCACTCGGCAAATGGCCGCGGCGATGGCCCTACCCGGTATCGATCCTCGTCGGCGAGCCGATCGCAGAACCGACCGACACGGAGCAGGTCCGCCGGGCGGTGGCCGACTTGGGGGCGGAAGAGCGAGAGTCGGGCAACCGCGACGCGTGACCGCTGGCCTTCCTACCCGTTGTGGTGCAGCCGTCTCGGCTGCGCGGTGCAGGCGAGAAACGACTGCAGCGCCAACGACGGCATCAGTAGTACGGACAAGTGCGGCAAAGCCGATTGGTCCCCAGCGAGCTGGTTCGACGGAATTCGCGAAAACGCTCGCCGTGCCAGATGTCTGCAAAACTCTGCTCGAGCAGGTTGCCCATGACCGCGGCCTTGTCGGAGCCGAACACGGCGCAACAGGGGGCAACGTCTCCGCCAGCCCGTATGAAGACGTACTCCCAGGGCTGTAGACAGCGCACCCTTGCTTCGGGAGGCGTCTGCTCCCGCCGAAGCTCGAAGAAGACTCCGATTCCCACGGCGCGGCCCAGGGCGGAGAGGGCTTCCGGGCAAATCGTGGAATACTCCGCTTGGGAAGCACACAGAGACGCCGCAACGTCGTCGACGGGAATGGCATCCAGGATGGTGATATGGTCGAAGCCCAAATCGGCTGCCAACCGGATGATTCCTTCGATCTCGCCAAGCGTGCGTTTGGTCAGCACCGTGAGCGCGCCCACGCGCAGCCGGCGAGGTTGTTTCCTGGCCTCTCGGACTTTCGCCGTGAACTCACGGACCGCGCGCGTCCAACGATCGAAATCCGCCCCAGGGCGAAGCTCCTCAAACGTCTCCTTGCATACACCGTCACACGAGATTTCGACCTTGAAGATACTGGGACGGGAAATGATCTCTTCGCACTTGCGCGTCGTCAGCAGCGTTCCATTGGTGTAGAATTGGCACCGGATCCGTCGTTCGGACAAAACGTCTACCAGTTCGAAGAACCGTGGATTGACCAAGGGTTCTCCGATCCCGCTAAGGACGACTCTCGCGGGAAGTCGGGGCAGGCGACGCAACAACTCCCGCAACTCGTCCGGGCCAAGGTGCTGCCCCTTACCCGCTTCGCGCGAATGGGAACAGGAAGGACAGCGCAGATTGCACTTGCTCGTGGCCTCGATCTGTACCGTTTGCGGGAACGGCTGAGGCCGCTCCGGATCGAGATATCGGATCAGCATTTTGCGATACACCGTTCGCCACGAGGATGCTTGGCCTAACGCGGCGAGGCGTCGGGGCGCCAGCTTCTCCTTGACCGCTCTCAGCAGATCTGCCATCTCCGATTCTCCACGCTTGACGACCGCATTTCCCAAATATTCCCCATCACCTGCTCAAGCATAGCACACGTTGTCTGCTGCACGACGTTTGCCGGCTACTGAGGTGCCCTGCGACTGGCGGACACGCGGAGGGAGTGTAAAATGGGCCGAGAACGAAAGGAGTGTCGGCGATGGCGAAGAGCGACCGAGATGCCGGGGAGTCCCCAATGGGGGCGGCTCGGTTGGTAGTTGAGCGGGGGGTATGCGCGAGCGGAGGCGGCGCGCCGGTTGGGCGTGTCGGTCTGTTCGGGCAGGCCGTGGATTGACTCGTTTGGCGGGTCGGATGAGGGACCAACGTGACTGCTGGCAGGTCGGACGAGAGCACCGCTTCCCGCTACGTCGTCGGGTTCGACTTGGGGACGACCAACTCTGCGGTCTGCTACGTGGACACGGAGGAAGAGCGTTGGCGCGTGCGGACCTTCCGCGTGCCGCAGTTGGTTGCGCCGGGCCAGGTCGAGGCGCGAGAGAGCCTGCCCTCGTTTCTCTATCAGCCGGCACCCGGCGAGCTGCCGGCCGATGCCGTGCGGCTTCCCTGGCACGGCGAGGATCCGACGCACGCGGTCGGCTTCTTCGCCCGGGATCACGGGGCCACGGTGCCCGGCCGGCTGATCGCCTCGGCCAAGTCGTGGCTGTCTCACTCGGGCGTGGACCGCACGGCGCCGGTGTTGCCGTGGCACGGGGCGGCCGACGTGGAGCGGCTCTCCCCGGTCGACGTGAGCGCCCGGTACTTGGAGCACGTCCGAGGTGCGTGGGACGCGCAGTTCCCCGAGCATCCGCTGGCCGAGCAGGACTTCGTGCTGACGCTCCCCGCCTCTTTCGACGAGGTTGCCCGGGAGCTGACGGTCAAGGCGGCAGCCCGGGCGGGCCTTCCCCGCGTGGTGCTGATCGAAGAGCCCCAGGCCGCGTTCTACGCCTGGATCGACGCGCATGCCGACGATTGGCACCGGCGGGTCGCGCCGGGCCAGAAGATCCTGGTCTGCGACGTGGGCGGGGGGACGTCCGACTTCACGCTGATCCGCGTCCGGGCCGGCGAAGGGGGCAAGGTCCGCTTTCACCGGGTGGCGGTGGGCAACCACCTGATCCTCGGGGGCGACAACCTCGATCTGGCCCTGGCCCAACACGTCGAGCGGCGGCTCGCCGGCGAAAAAGGGCTGGAGCCTCGCCAATGGGCGGTGCTGGTGCGAAGCTGCCGGCACGTGAAGGAGTCGCTCCTTTCGGACGATGGGCCCGAACGCCTCACCGTCAACGTGCCCGGCTCCGGCTCCCGGCTGATCGGCGGGGGTCTCCGGCTCGAAGTCACGCGCGAGGAAGCGTGCGAGCTGCTGGTCGATGGCTTCTTCCCGGCGGTGACACTGGAGGACAAGCCGCACGAGCGGCGGTCCGGGTTTCAGGAGTTCGGCCTGCCCTATGCCCCGGACCCGGCCATCACGCGATACCTGGCCGCGTTCCTCACCGCACATCGCCACGTGGCCCTGGACGAGACCGACGTGCCGCCGGGCCGCGACCCGGCACGGCCCGACGTGGTGCTTTTCAACGGCGGCGTTTTCGCCTCGCAAGTCCTCCGCCGCCGGCTTCTGGAGTCGCTGACCGGCTGGTTCCGCACCGAGCGCGATCCCGACTGGGAGCCGCTCGTGCTGGCCAACGACCGGCTCGACCTGGCCGTCGCCCGGGGGGCCGCGTACTACGGCATGGTG
This sequence comes from uncultured Planctomycetaceae bacterium, assembly GCA_964505295.1. Lineage (GTDB taxonomy): Bacteria > Planctomycetota > Planctomycetia > Pirellulales > Thermoguttaceae > DATKZH01. The sequence continues at coordinate 19,297 of CAZDHR010000055.1, read as the reverse complement.
CGTCGCGGCCAGGGGGTGCGCATCGCGGCCGGCCTGGCCCGCACGTATTACATCGGCGTAGCAGGGGCGAAAAAGGGGTCAGGTCCAATTTGTGCGAAGCACCCTCCGGGCCGTTCCGGCAAATTGGACCTGACCCCTTTTTCGCCTCCCGCCGGCGAGGAAAGCGGCACGGCCGTGTGTCTGGTGCCGGCCGGTATGGAACCCGGCCAAAACCTCGACTTGACCGAGCGGCCGTTCGACCTGCTGGTTTCACAGCCGGTGGAGTTTCCGCTGTATGTGTCGAGCACGCGGCTGACCGACGCGGCGGGCGAGTTGGTGGCGGTCGATCGGGAGCAGATGAGGCCGCTCCCGCCGATACGGACCGTGCTGCGGACACGCAAGAAAGGCGATTCGCCCACGATCTCGGTGAGCTTGCACGCCCGGCTCACCGAGATCGGCACGCTCGACCTGTGGTGCAGCCAGGTGGAGGGTCGCGGAAGCTGGCGGCTCCAGTTCGACGTCCGCTCGGCCACGCAGACCGACGTGGCCGCGCACGAGGCCTCGGGCGAGCGCGAGGGTTTCGTCGACGAAGCCACATGGGACCGGCTCCGCCCGTTGATCGTCGGCACGTTCGGTCCGCACGGTAGGGACAGGCCGGAAGGCCTGATGAAACGCCTTTCCCGCGCCAGCGGCATGAATCGACGGGAGTGGCCCATGTCGCTGTTGCGGAGGATTTGGGAGGCGTTGATGGAGGCCGAGCCCGGCCGGCGGAGGAGCCGGCTCCACGAAGCCCGGTGGCTGAATCTGCTGGGCTTCGCCCTGCGCCCCGGGTATGGGCTGGCGGTCGACGACTGGCGCGTGGCCCAGACGTGGCGCACGCTCCAGGGCAAGCTGATCCACGCCGCGGCGATGTGTCGGGCCGAATGGTGGATCCTCTGGCGGCGGATCGCCGCCGGCTTGGGGGCCGGTCAGCAACAGGCGCTCGCCGATCCGCTCGTGGGACTGGTCCGCGGACTGCACCGCCAACTGACGACCGGGAAGGGCGGCGGCGGATTCAACGTCGGCTCTCACGAAGCGGCCGAGGTCCTGCAACTGCTCGGTTCGTTGGAGCTGCTGCCGGTGGGCGTGAAAATCGAGCTGGGCGACATGCTGCTCGACTTGCTTCCCCGGCGCAAATTGGAGCCGGTCCGCCCGGCCGTCACCTGGGCGATAGGCCGCATCGGCGCCCGAGTGCCCGTCTACGGACCGCTCAACACGGTCGTGCCGGCCGACGCGGCCGTCCGATGGCTGAAGCGGCTGACCGACTGGGCGGAAGACGACCGCGCAGGCCAACTGGCCGTCATGCAGATGTCCCGCCGGACCGAAGACCGCTATCGCGACCTGCCCGAAAAACACCGGGCCAAGGTCCTCCAGTGGCTCATGAGCCAGGAGGCCCCCGCCCACTTCATCGAGTTGGTGCGCGACGGGGGACACCTCGACACGGAAGAGCAGGGCCTGGTGTTCGGCGAGGCGCTACCCAAGGGGTTGCGGATCTTGTGAGATGCCGCGGGGCCTCCGCGTGGTTGGGTCTCGTCGGTCCACTCAAGACGGCAGACTCCGTGGTGAGCCCTCGCCGGACAAGTGAACCTGGGCGGAGCCGGATCGGCACCCCCCCGTGCGATGTATGGCACATTGGCGTACAGTGTGCTAGAGTGGTTGGTGTTGAGTGCTGATTCGTGCGTCCTGATGGTTGGAGCCCCGCGGCGAGGGGTGGTTCAGAACGAGGTGCGACATGGCTTCCGATGCGAAGAACGATGCGAGGCTCAACTTCCGCCTTTCGTCGGAGCTCAAGCAGACGATCCAGCAGGCGGCGGCGCATCTTGGGCAGTCGGTCAATGACTTCGCCGTGTCCACCCTGGTGGAAACCGCGCGCAGGGTGATCGAGCAACATCACGTCACCCAGTTATCGAACCGCGATCGGGATCGCTTCATTTCCCTGTTGGACGACGCGAGCGCCGAGCCGAATCGCGCGCTCGTCGATGCTGTTGAGAAGTACCAGGAAGGGCGTGCCTGACGAACGAACGTCCCCATGGGACATCCAGAGGCTCGACAAGTCGCACGAGCTGGCCGCGTTCGACTGCGGCAAAGCGCCGCTCGACGACTGGCTGAAACAACGGGCCGGCCAGTACGAGAGACGTGACCTGGCGCGGACCTACGTGGCGGTGCGAGCGGGCCAGCATGACGTGTGCGGCTACTACGCTATCTCCAGTCACCAGGTCCGCTACGCGGCGTTACCTGCCGATCAGGCCAGAGGGTTACCACACATCGGCGTGCCGGTCATCCTCATCGGCCGTCTCGCCGTGGACAGGGCCGTTCAACGCCAAGGTTTGGGCCAGCATCTGCTCGTCGATGCCCTACGACGTGCGAGCCACGTGTCCCAGCACCTTGGCGTTCGGGCGGTCGAGGTCCACGCGATCGACGACGAGGCCCGAGGCTTCTATCGGAAGTTCGGGTTCGTGTCGCTGGAGGACGATCGACGTCACCTCTATCTGCCCATCCAAGTCGTGCGGAAGCTTGGGCTTCCGCCCCTGTAGGTCCCTACGTCTCCTCGAAGTACGGCACCTCGGGCACGTCGTTGACGAACAGGCTCGGGCTCCAGTCGCCCTGGTCGCCGAAGAGGCTCGCTCCGGGGGTCAAGCCCGCGGTCGACGTGAACGGGGCCTCGCCGTCGGACGACGCCGTGCCGGGGGCCGGAGCCGTCGGGGTCGACGACGGGGCGGTGGCGGCCGACGCGATCTGCGGCGGGGCCACGGCGTCGCCGTCATACAAATCGAGCGTCTGCTCCGGCGTCACGGCCACTTTGTACAGACCGCTCTCCACCCGCTTGGTCTTCGTCTTGCCCTGCGCGTCGTCGAAGCGAACAACCGGCGGGTAGTCGCTGGAGTGCTGTAGGGTCTGGCCGGCGGGCAGGGTCCGGTTCTTGTTGTCCAGGACGAAGAGGAAATCGAACGGGTTCTCGCTGTTGTCGATGGTGACGTCGAACGTGTGCTTGAACAGGTTCCATCCTTCGTCGGTCAAGGTGAACTTGTAGGTGCCCTTCGAGATTCCGTACCGGGCCTGGCCGAACGAGCCGCCCTTGTCGAAGGCCACGGTCCACGTCCGCCCGCCGGGCAGGGGCTGCCGGAATTCCGGCTCCATGCTGTAGGCGTTGTTGTTGACGTTGTAGTTCACGGCCACGTCTTCAGCGTTGATCAGCACGGCGCCGGACGACACGAACTTGGCGTCGGTTTCCGGCAGCGGCGCCCCGACGGCCACGGTCATCCCACACGCCTGGGCCACGTTGCCTCGGCCCACGGCCACGACCTGCCGGAGATTTCCGACGCCGATGATCACGGCGCCGTTGCCCAGCACGATGATCGTACCCCGCGGCAACCCCGGCACCAAGGCCATGGGAACCTGGTTCCCCAACGGGACCGGACCGCCGCCGGGGACGGCCGTGTTCAACAGGGCCATCAACCGGCTCAGCACGGCCAGCCGGTTGAACATCCGGTTCGCCCTGCGGCCCATGCCGGGCGCCATCCCCGGCTTCATCTTCAAGGCTAACGCCTGCAAGTCCGGAACGGCCAGCGCGCCGCTGGCGGCCTTGTCGGTCACGTCGGTTAGCGCCGCCAGAGCCTCGGCCGCCGCTTGCGGGATCAGGGCGCCGATTTCGGCCAGCACTTTGTCGCTCTGATCCTTGGTCTGGTTCTTCCAGGCGGCGAGCACCTCGGGCGTCAGGGGCCGTCCCACGAGAACCAGTCCGTCGTTCTTCTGGACCTCGGCCGGCGCATCGATCTTGTTCGGCTGCACGGGCGCGGCGGGCGTCGGTTGCGGCTGCGGCCGCGGGTAGACGTAGTTCGGCGTCGGCTGGATCGGGTAAACGGGAGTGGGATACACAGGATGGGTGGGATAGTGGGGCTGCTGGCTGTTGTGAATTGCATTGCCCAGACCGATAATCCCCCCGATGATCTGGCCCGCACTGGGACCCGAGTGGCCCTCGCCATAGGACCCTCCGCCAAAAATGCTTCCGCCGGAGTGGCTTCCGCCAAAACTGCTACCGCCGGAACGACCACCGCCGGAACGACCACCGCCGGAACGACCACCGCTGGAATGACCACCGCCGGAACGACTGCCGCCGGAACGGCTGCCGCTGGAACGGCTGCTGCGTCCGTGTTGCGCGAAGGCGTGATTCTCAATCAGCTCGGGCAGCCAAATCAACGCCAACGACAGGGCGACGATCAGCGTCGTCCCATATTTCAGCGAACGTGCCATGACGAGTCCTCCTCAACCCCAGAGTGATCGAATGGTCGTGCCAAGGCGACCGCCGCCTGGCGACACGGGATGGGCGCAGAAACGCAGGTCTCCTCTGCGGGAGCCTTCTATCGATAAGTTAGCTTCTTTATAGGGACAACCCGGGGACAAGTCACCCCTTCTCCCCCGAAATGAGGGGCCCTGGTAACGGACGGACGGAGGGGCAAGGCGGCCTTCGTCTGGGCCGACCGAATCATTATACGCGGGCGGCCGAGTCCTGTCTCCGAGCAGCCGGAGTATTCCTGCTCAGGAGACGACCACGCATACGCCCGAATTCCCAAGAATTCAGCCACGCGCAATCCCCGAGTGTGCTCCGCCATCCGCGCACTGGACAACTTGCCCGTGGCCGCACGGGTGCGGTTCTGGGGGTAGCCGTCGCGCATTCTCTGCGGAAGAACCCAATCAGTCGGGTTGATACGAAACCGTCCTACCATCACAATCGCTTTTTGGGTCCGTCGCCCGACAGGCGTCTTCGGCGACCGGCCATCGAGCGAGCGTCCCCCTTAGCACCGACACGTCCATGAGTGTCGTTGTTCGCTCCGCGAACAAGCGTCCTTTCGCGGAGCGAAAAGCGACTCTTGCGACCGTAGGTGATGCGCGGATCCTAAGAGGCACGCGCGGGGTGAACAGGAGCACCCCGTCGTGGAAGTGCGACGCAGGTCGCCCCATTCTCCAAAGGTCACGTCATGATGAACCTACGCTTGCTTCCCGCGGGGTTGGCGGTCCTGACTTGGGTCGGCGCGACGGCCCCCGCTCAGGAGACGTCCTCAAAACCGATGTTGGTGCTCGACCCGGGCGGCCATTCGGCGATCGTGGCCCAAGTGGCCTTCACCCCGGACGGCGGGCACCTGGTCTCCTTCTCGCACGACAAGACGATCCGCATCTGGGACGTCTTCACCGGCGAGCCGCTCCGCGTGTTGCGCCCGCCGATCGGCCCCGGGCGTCAAGGGATGCTTTACGCGGGCGCTCTGTCGCCCGATGGGCAACGGGTGGCCGCCGGTGGGCTCGTCGTCCCCAGCGGCACTCAGTCGAACATCTACGTCATTTCGCTGGCCTCCGGGCAGATTGAGCGCGTGCTGGTTGGACACACCAGCGCGGTCTTCGCCTTGGCCTTCTCGCCGGACGGGAGTTTGCTGGCCTCCGGCGGCGGCACCGACAAGACGGCCCGAATCTGGGACGTGCCGACCGGCGAGTGCCGGCACGTGCTGCTGGGGCACCAGGAAGTGGTCGCCGACGTCGCCTTTTCCCCGGATGGGCAGAGCCTGGCCACTGCCTGCCGCGACGGCACCGCCCGAATCTGGTCAGTCGCCACCGGCCAGACGACGGCCGTTCTGGCCGGTCACCGCGACGACGTGGCGTCGGTCGCCTGGAGCCCGGACGGACGCACGGTGGCCACCGGCAGCGACGACGGCTCGATCCGGCTGTGGTCTCCCGAAGGGACGTTCCAGACCAGCCTCTCGCAACGCGGCGGCAAGGTGTTGAGCCTTGCCTTTTCCGCCGACGGCCGCCGGCTGCTCTACACGATTTCGGCCGATCCCCAGCGATGCGGCGGCTACGTGCTCGACGTGGCTACCGGCCAAGTGGGGGCAAGCTTCACCGGCTACGACACGGCCGCCTACGACAGTGCCTTCTCGCCCGACGGCACGCTGGCGGCCACGACCGGCGGCAGCGCGAACGAGATCTCGGTGTGGACGACCGACGCAGGGACGCTGGTTCACCGGCTGGCCGGGGGCGGGCGGACCATGGTCAGTTGCGGTTGGACGCCCGACGGCACGACCATCGCTTGGGGGAATAAGCTCCAGCCGACCTCGTACAACAACTACGGCCCGTTGGAGCGGGCGTTTCACGTGGCCCAGCTCGAGCCGATCCCGTTGCCCCCGGGGACCTTCTATCGCGCCCAGCCCGCCCGCGACTGGGGATTTCTGGAAAAGGCCGCCGAATACCGCATCCTTTTCAAGCAGCCCGGCCAGGCCGACGTTGCCCTGCGACTGGGCCAGCGCGAGCGCGTGTTGTGCAGCACGCTTCTGGCCGGCCAGCGCGCGGCGGTCGGTTCCACGCGGAGCCTGTTCCTTTTCAATGCCCGGTCCGGCAAGCAGATCGGTGAATTTCGCGGGCATGCGGGGCCCGTTTCGGCGGTGGCGCCGTCGCCCGACGACCGATACCTCCTGTCGGCCTCCGCCGACCAGACGTTGCGGATCTGGGACCAGCAACGATGGGCGCCGCTCGTGTCGCTCTTTTTCGTGGGCACGGAGTGGGTCGGCTGGACGCCGGAGGGCTACTACGCGTGCTCGGCCGGCGGCGAGCGCCTGATGGGATGGCAGATCAACCACGGATGGGACCGGATGGCCTCCTACTACCCGGCCGTCCGCTTCCGCAAATCGCTCTACCGGCCCGACCTTGTCAAAATGCTGCTGGAGACCGGCAGCACGCAGGAGGCGCTCGCTGCGGCCAATCGCGAGAGCGGGCGCACCGGCGGGGCGACCAGCGTTGCGGAGGTGTTGCCTCCGACGGTGGTGATCACTTCCCCCACGGGCTCGAAAATCAAGGTCGGCCAGGCAACGATCGAGGTCCGGGCGACGGCCACGCCGCGGGGCGAGGAGGGGATCGTGGCCATGCGTCTGTTGCTCAACGGCCGTCCCTACCTCGGGCGGCAGGGGCAGCGGAGCATCGTGCGCGACCGCAGCCGGGCCAAGCCCGTCGAGCAGTCGTGGACGGTCCAGCTCGCCCCCGGAGTCCACCAGATTGCGGTCAAAGGGGAGACGTCGGCAAGCTCCGCGATCTCGCAGCCGGTGGAAGTGTCGTTCGCCGCCGACCAGGTCGAGCGGCCGGCGCTCTACGTCTTGACCGTAGGACTTTCGGAGCACCAGAGCGCGCGACAGCGCCTGCAATTCGGGGCCAAGGACGCGCGCACGCTGGCCGAGGTGTTCCGCAACACGAGCCCCCCGGTCTTCCGCGACGTGCAGGTCCAGGTGCTGGCCGATCAGGAGGCGACCCGGCGAGGGATCCTCAAGGGGCTCAACTGGCTCAACGAGCAGATGACCTCCCACGACGTGGCCGTGTTCTCCTTCTCGGGACACGGGGTCCGAGACCGCCAGGGCGTCTTCTTCCTCTTTCCGTTCGACGGCGAGCCGAACGAGGTTTCGGTTACCGGCGTTTCCGAGGAAGAGATCAAGCGATACTGCCAAACGACCCCCGGCCGGCTCCTGCTGCTTCTCGACGCCTGCCACTCGGGCGCCATCGGCAGCGACTTCCGCCCGGGCGAAATGGCCATGGCCGACGACCTGGTCCGCGACCTGTTGACCGAGGACTTCGGCGTGATCGTGATGTGCTCGTCGATGGGGCGCGAGGTCTCGCTCGAAAACCCGGAGTGGGGACATGGGGCGTTCACCCTTGCACTGGCCGAGGGCCTGCGAGGCGGCGCCGACTACAACAAGGACAACACGGTCCACCTCAACGAAATCGACCTCTACGTGGCCGACCGCGTCGACAAACTCACCCAGGGCAGGCAGCACCCCGTCACCCAAAAGCCCACCACCATCCGCAGCTTCCCGCTGGCCAAGCCGTGAGGGCGCGCTCTTCCCCTGCGCAGGGGCCCTTGCGTCGGAGGCTCTCCCCGATACAATCGAGGGCTATCCGGTCAGGATGCACTCGTGGTCTGTCCATCTCGACCTTGCACGTTGGGTGCCACTGCTGGCTTGCCCAGCAGTGCCGGAAGCACGGTTGGACAAGCCAACCGTGGCACCCGTGAGTTCAACTTGGGTAGACCACGGGGTGGGGGATCTCCTATGGCCAACTCCGGTGGACCGAGCGTGCGCAGGTGCCTGTGCCACCGTCTGCTCCGCGCCCGGGATTGGCAGGACCAGCCGGAGGTGGAGGCGGTCTGCCAGTGGTGGCGCGGGGGCGGGCCCGGCGTCTGCTCCCTGGCCGGCATCGGCGGGGCCGGCAAGACGGCCATCGCTGACGGGTTCCTCTAACTCCTCCCAAGCGCGACCGCGAGTGTCCCGAGCCACTTGCCGAAACCGGGCAGGACGCGTACGAGGGCGACAGACCATGAACGCTAGGCTCAATACGTTCGTGACACTCGCCGGGTTGCTCGTCGAGGTTGGCTCCTATCTGGGTCTCCTAATGGGGATCTTCCAGGATCCATTCTATCTTTTCCTGACGCTTGTCTTTGGGATTCTGACCCTAACATGGGTGCTGCTTTTCTCTTGTGGCCAAATAGAAGTGCGTGGACAGACGGTCGATAGTTCGGGGCACGCGCAGCTTATGACACGCCCCAAAACGCCAATGCGGCGCAAGATGGGCGTCGCGGGAGCACTCCTCCTGGCTTCCGGGTGGCTTGTGTTCGTTATCATATCCGAAGGCAGTCGAATCTTCGATCCGGCGATTGTCAGTACTCCCGTGACGTTCGGTCGCGCCAGCCACAAGTTCGTCGATGTGCACGGGCACGAGGGCTTCGCCAAGGGAATCGGCGACCTTGTTCATTCAGGAATCCAAACCACCCACGTCGTTGATGTGGAGCAACTATCGGGTCGCGCGATTCGAAACCTCATGGTTGAAGGCGACGGCTATCTGTTCACCGTTGCCAAGCGTCCGCGCGTGCCCTGGATACAACTGGACGAAATACGGGTTATCGTGGAGAAGCATTGGAAAGACAACGTCCCCCGAGTCGTTTCGGAAACGCGCGATTCATCTCGGCAGTGGCAATCGTGTATCTTTATTGCGGAACTGGAGCCGCCGAACGAAGGGGAAAAGCAGAAAGCGTGTCTGGCAAAGTGCCTGTATCCGGAGCACACGATCTTCTCAGGCGGAGAGCCGCTCCCGATCAATCAGATTCCCGTGATATCCGAGCAATCGCCATTTCCAATTCTTCTCCTGCTGACGGCTCGAGAGCCAGGTCTCTATCAGTACCGCGTCGAACTCACAGTCTCGTGTTTGGGAAAAACGTCGCGCCTTGACGTAGCTCGCCCCGCGCTTTGTCTGGTCAGCGGCCCCTTGCCGGAGGAGCAGGTGGACTCTTACTTCCGAATACGCCCTTCTACGGTGCTGCCTGGGCCGGGTCCAGTTCTTCCCGTTCAGAAGGAGAGTGAGCGAGCGCCCTGAGTGCCTCCTCGGGCACGTCACACGCGGCGAGAACTAGATCCTCCGGAATGGCCCGGCCAGTGAGTGGGGAGTTGCGCGCGTGCCACCGTACTCCAGCTGGAAGGAATCCCGGAAGAGAAGCCCCCGAAGCTTCTGGCGAGCAACGGGGTGGACGCGTCGCAGGTCGTGCTGGTCAGCGGCGAGTGAGCGGGTGTTCGACGCGTCGCTAAGCCGTGGGTCTCGCTTCGCTCGCCCCACCCCACGCAGAGAAGGCAGTCTCCACCGGGGCGAGTCGGCTGAAGCCGACATGCGGCCCGCACCCTGCGCGATCTACTCTACACGGAGGGATCCGCCCTGCGCGACTCGCCTTACGCGGGCAGGTTGCCAGCGGGCGCGCGGTTTAGTAAGACTTATGGTGCGCCTCCCAAGGGCGTCCGGATAGATCACACACGTCGGCAGGTTTCGACAGAGAGGCGTACTAACGATGAAGAAGATTTCGCGTCGCGGGTTTGTGAAGAGGGCGGCCGTGGTTCCGGCGGCGGGGTGCTTGTCGGGCGGGCTGGGGAGGGGGCTGATTGCCGGCGAGGTGGGCGGGGAGAACGGGTATCGGTCGCCGTGGCAGCGGTTGCCCGATCGGTATTGGACCGGGCCGGACACTTGGGCGAATCCGTGGGAGGACTGGCAGATCCAGGGGAGTAAGCTCGTCTGCACCAAGGCCGCCCGGGGGAACCGGAACGTCCACTGCCTCACCCACCAGCTCAACGACGCAAGCGCCGAGGCCGAGATCGCGGTGACCGTCGAGTATTGCGGGGCGAAGGCGAGCGAGACGGGCGAGGGGCTGGTCGACCAGATCGGCAAGGGCGAGGGGGGCAAGGTGGTCGGCTCGGCGGGGATGGAGATCGGCATCCGGGTGAAGGACCCGATCGACGACTACCGCAGCCGCCTGCTGTTCGGCTCGGGAATGCCAGTGGGCATCACCGGGGCGGGCGATCTGGTGATCGGCCGCCGCGCCCGGGCGAAGTCGCCCACGTTGGCCGCCGCGCTGGCCGCCGGGAAGCCCGTGCGCCTGGTGTGCAGAATCCGTCCCGAACCGGGCCGCGGGACGTTCCAGATCGAGCTCGAGGCCGTGAGTCACGGCACCGTGAGGCAGACGGGGATCGCCGCCGAGCAGATGACCGGCAACGTCGCCCTGGTGAACAACCTGCCGGAGCAGGTCGCCAAGGTCAAGCCGGCCGGGCTGTTCGCCTTCTCCGACTGGACGATCGCCGGGCCGAAAGTCACCGCGTCGCCGGGGCAGAGCTTCGGGCCGATCCTCTGGACGTTGTACACGCTGAGCGACCGGGTGATGAAGATGACGGCCCAGATGCCGCCGCTCGGCCAGGCCGACCGCGACACGGCCGAGCTTCAGACGCAATCCACGGCCGGCTGGAAGACCGTGGCCACCGCGAAGATCGACCCGCTCGCCCACACGGCGACGTTCCGCGTGGCCGACTGGGACGACGCGAAGGACACGCCCTACCGCGTCGTTTGGACCCAGCAATTCACCGACGGCACCACCGGGGAGCACTCGTGGTCGGGCATTGTGCGCCGCGACCCGAAGGAGAAGCCCGAGATCGTCGTGGCCGGCTATTGCTGCTTCATGGACTACCTCTTCCCCAACGCCGACATCGCCCGGCAGACGGCCGAGGTCGACCCCGACGTGATGTTCTTCATGGGCGACCAGATCTACGAGCCCGTGGGCGGGTTCGGGATCATCCGCGAGGGCGACCTCCACCGGATGACGGTCAACTACCTGCGCAAGCTCGCCCTGCTGGGCTGGAGCATGCGCGAGGTGACCAAGGACCGGCCGACCGTCTGGACGCCCGACGACCACGACGTCTACCACGGCAACGTCTGGGGCGCGGGCGGGCGCAAGATCACGCTTGAGGAATGGACGAGCAAGACCGAGTATCAAGGCTCCCCATGCACCGGCTCGAAAGGAGGCTACGTGCAGCCGGCCGAGTTCGTCAAGGCGGTCGAGCGAACGCAGACCGCCCACCTGCCCGACCCGTTCGACCCCACGCCGGTCGAGCAGGGCATCGGGGTCTATTACACGGCGATGAACTACGGGCGCGTGAGCTTCGCGATCCTGGAAGACCGTAAGTTCAAGTCGGGCCCGATGGCCGTGTTCAAGCACAAGAGCCACCGGCCCGACTGGATCACCGACCGCGCGTCGGCCCTGGCGGCCGACGTGCCCGAGGCCGTACTGCTGGGCGACCGGCAACTGAAGTTCCTGCGTGATTGGGTGGCCGATTGGCGCGGGGCCGACGTGAAGATGACCATATCGCAAACCATCTTCGCCAACGCGGCCACGCACCACGGGCAGCCCCTCCACTTCCTCGTGGCCGACATGGATTCCAACGGCTGGCCCCAGAGCGGGCGCAAGGCAGCGCTCGACCTAATCCGCCGAGCCCACGCGCTGATGCTGGGCGGCGACCAGCACTTGCCCACGATCATCCAGCACGGCATCCGCAAGCACCACGACGCCGGCTTCTCGTTCTGCGTGCCGGCCGGGGCCACCGGGTATCAGCGGTGGTGGCGGCCCGAGGAGATCCCCGAGATGGAGCGGACCGGCCCGCGCCACGAGGATCACCCAAACACGGGCAAGTACGCCGACGGGTTCGGCAACCTGCTCGACATTTGCGCCGTGGCCAACCCGCCGATCGAGCGAAACTGGACGTCGCGGCTCGACATGGGGCGGAAGAAATCGGCCGGGTTCGGCGTGGTCCGCGTCGACAAAAAGAAAGGCAGATTCACCCTGGAGGCGTGGCCGGTCGGCGTCGATCCCACCCCGAACGCGGCCCAGTACCCGGGCTGGCCGATGACCGTCACCGTGTCCGACTCGGCCGGGGCCGCCAACCCCACGCTGCCGGCGATCGTCCTGGAAGGCTGGAACCGGGACACGCTACCTGTGGTCGAAGTCCGCAACACGGCCGGCGAGCTCGTCACGATGGTCCGCATGCCGGGCGTCCGCTTCGCGCCCCGGGTGTTCGACGCCGACGGCGAGTACACCGTGCGGCTGCTTCTGCCCGATGCCGCCGAGCCGCGCGATCGCGTGGTGAAGACGTTTGAGCGAGTACGCGTCGGCCAGGGCGGAAGCCTTGTGGTGCCGTAACCGCCGGCAGGAAAAAGGGGACGCAGCTCTTTGTTCGTTCGAAAAAAGACCTGCGTCCCCTTTTTCCGTCCCCCGAAACTCGACGGGGCACTACGGCTTGTCGCGCAGGTCGAACGCCCAGTTGCCGCGCGCGTCGCGGCGGCTGTCGAGCCGAAAGGAGCAGCCGAGGACGGCGGAGGCTTGGAAGCCGTCGGAGTCCGGCTCCTCGGTCACGTACGCCGCTTCGCCCGGCCGGTGGATTCGGAAGACGACCGGGTCCTTGCGGGCGTCGGCCAGCCAGAACTCGCGGACGCCGGCCTTGTAGTAGGCCTCGGGCAACCGGCGTGTATCCTTGCCCACCGAGCTGTCGCTGACGATCTCCACGATCACGTCGGGCGGGCCTTCCAACTCGATGTACGATCCGGGCTCCTGGGAAGCGCTGGGAATGAGTCGAACGCGGCCCGAGTCGAGCGCCTCGTGGGAGACGAACACGACGTCCGGCTCGACCGACAGGTCGGCCTTAGGGCAGGAGACACGGGTGCTGTCGGTAAACAGGTGCCCCATAATACCGAGCTTGACTCGGGTAGCAATGGCCCTAATCAACTCCGTCTTCAGCGTACCGTGGCAGAAGAGGTTTTCCGGTGACATGTCGACCTCAATCTTGCCCGAGAGGTAGTCGATTCTGCCAGTCTGCGGAAAACCCTCCGACTGGACCCAGCGGCGGAAGTCGGCGAGGGACCGAATCGTCAGAGGGATCTCCACTTGCTCTTCGAAGATCACGGAAGTCGCCATCACGGCACCTCAGCAAGTGTGATTCCGGCTCAGGGCTACCCCTCGTTGCCGGGCTCCAGCTTGGGAACCAGAAGAAGATTCGGGGGTGCACAGCAGAACCGTGCTCGCCGTCAACCTTTATTGTACGCGCCCGATCAGGCCGACAGCAAGGCCATTCGCCGGGCCCCCCAAGTGGTCGCGTTCTTCTGACCAGGGCTCACCGCGATTCCGAGGGTCTGTCTCACTCCGCCTCTCCGCCTCCATCCGCCCCCAGCGTGAGCGAGAACTCGCGGGTCTCGCGGGCAACGTTTTCGGCGAACTGGTCGACGGCGACGAGGCTCTGCTTGCCCGAGTCGCGGTTGCGGACCATCAGCGCGCCGGCCTCGACCTCTTTGGCCCCGATGGTGCAAAGGTACGGGATCTTTTGCAGCCGCCCCTCACGGACCTTCTTGCCGAGGGTCTCGTTCCGCCCGTCCAGTTCCGCGCGGACGCCGGCCCGGTTGAGCTTGGCAAGGGTCTCCCGGGCGTAGTCCAACTGGTCGTCGGTGATGGTCATCAGCCGGGCCTGGATCGGGGCGAGCCAGCAGGGGAACGCGCCGGCGTAATACTCGATGAGGAAGGCCATGGTGCGTTCCAGGCAGCCGATCGAGGCGCGATGGATCACGACGGGCCGCTTCTCGGTGCCGTCCCGGTCGGTGTAGAGCATGTCGAATCGCTCGGGCAGGGCGAAGTCGATCTGGATGGTAAAGATCGTGTCTTCCTTGCCCAGCACGTTGCGCATCTGCACGTCGAGCTTGGGGCCGTAGAAGGCGGCTTCGCCCTCAGCCACCTCGTACTTCATGCCCGCCTTGTCCATGATCTCGACGAGGATCTTCTCCGACATTGCCCAGAACTCGGGATTGTCGACGAACTTCTCCGAGTCGTCGTCCCGAAGCGATGCGCGGTAGGAGATCACGTCCTTGATCCCCAAGCAGGTCATGATGTAGTCGACCAGGTCGATGACGCCGAGAAACTCATCGGCGAGCTGTTCGGGAGTGCAGATGATGTGCGCGTCGGCCAGGTGGAACATCATCACGCGAATCAACCCGCTCAGCTCACCCGACTGCTCCCGCCGAAACTGCGGCGCGATTTCGGCCAGGCGCATGGGTAGCTCGCGGTACGAGCGGGGCCGGTGGTTATACATCATGAAGTGGTGGGGGCAGGTCATCGGGCGGAGCACGAACTCCTCGCCGGCCACGTCCATGGGCGGATACATGCTCTCCTGGTAGTGCTCCCAGTGCCCGGAAGTCTCGTAGAGCTTCTTGCGGCCCAGCGGAGGCGTATACACGTGGCTGTAGCCGCGGGCCAGCTCGGTGTCGACCGCGAACCGCTCCAGCACGCGCCGCAGCGTGGCCCCCTTGGGCAACAGAAGCGGCAATCCCCGGCCCACCGCTTCCGACGTGACGAACAGCTCCAGCTCGGCACCGATCCGCCGGTGGTCGCGCTTCATGGCCTCTTCGCGGGCTGCGAGGTAGGCGCGAAGCTCCTTCTTGCTGGGGAACGCGAGCCCGTAGACCCGCTGCATCATCGGCCGCTTCTCGCTGCCCCGCCAGTACGCCCCGGACACACGATCCAGACAAAAGCCGAGGCTCCTCAAATGCCCGGCCGACTCCACGTGGGGGCCGGCGCACAGATCGACGAAGTCGCCGGTTTGGTAGACCGAGACCGTGGCGTTGCCTTCGCCCTCCAGCTCCTCGATCAGCTCGAGTTTGAACGGCTCCCGCTCGGCGGGGAAGCGCTGCTTGGCCTCCGCGATGGCCAGCTCGCTCCGCTCATACGGGGCGTCTTCCTTGATGATCGCCCGCATCTCGTCCTCGATCTTCGGCAACAGATCCGCAGTGATCCCTTGGCCCTCGGGGAGCAGGAAGTCGTAGTAGAACCCGTTCTCGATGGCCGGACCAATCCCCAACTGGACGGAGGGGATCAGCCGTTTGACGGCGGCGGCCAGCACATGGGACAAGGAATGGCGGCAAACTTCGATCTCCACGTCGATGCTCCTTGAGTAAGCCGGCCACGGGGCCCGGTCCCCCGGGGTGCGACGGGGAAGGCGTCTTCACGAACCGGAAGCCGGTGCTTCCTGCTCGCCAGCAACGTAAGGCAACTCGAAAGAAATATCCTCCCGCAGGAAAAAGGTGACAGGCACCTTTTGTGCGAAGCACCCGAAGGGCCTTTCAGGCAAAAGGTGCCTGTCACCTTTTCCCGGATGCGCCAGTGATTGCCGGCACGGGCAAGAAGCCCGTGGCACCCGTACGCCGCGTGCCCGTGGTGCCTCTATCTCGACGGACTATCAGCGCCGGGAACAGGTTCTCGGGGTTGCGGGCAAAAAAGGTCGGCAACGGTGGCCGGGCGAACGACGCCTACGCCAGCGCTTTGCGGACCGATTCCAACTGGCCGGCCGAGCCGAGCTTGCTGTTCTTGTGGGCGATGTACTCGGCGAAGGCGGGCATGAACTTCTTGCCGGGGGTCCGCGGGTCGAAGTCCTCCGGCTGATCGCGGAACGACTCGCGGTAGACGGCGCACCAGACGAGCCGGCCGTCGGTGTCGATGTTGATCTTGCACACCCCCATTTTGGCGGCCGGCAGATACTGGTCCTCCGGCACCCCGCTGGCCCCTTTCATCGCCCCGCCCGCGCTGTTGATCCGCTCCACCCATTCCTTGGGCACGCTGCTCGAGCCGTGCATCACCAAGGGAAAGTCGGCCGGCACGACCTTCTGGATCTCTTCGAGCCGATCGAGGCGTAGTCCCTGGGAGCCACTGAACTTGTAGGCCCCGTGCGACGTGCCGATCGCCACGGCCAGCGAGTCGCAGCCGGTTCGCTCGATGAATTCGACCGCCTCCTCGGGCTTGGTCAGGCGGACCGACCCCTTCACGTCTTCCTCGACGCCGCCGAGCTGCCCCAGCTCGGCCTCCACGACCACGCCTTTCTCGTGCGCCCGGTCGACGACCCGCTTGGTAATCTCAATGTTCTTTGCGAACTCTTCGTGCGAGGCATCGATCATCACCGAGCTGTAGAAGCCGCTGTCGATGCAGTCGTAGCAGGCTTCCTCAGTCCCGTGATCCAGGTGCACGGCGAAAATGGCTTCCGGGAAGACCTCGTCGGCCGTACGGATCATTGCCTCCAGGAAACGCTTGTCGGTGTAGCCTCGGGCCCCCCGAGAGATCTGGAGAATGAACGGGGCACTCACGGCCGGGTCCGCCGGGTCGTCGTTCGATGCCGGCTTTCCCAGGTTCCCCCGGAACAGGCCCACGGTCTGCTCCAGGTTGTTGATGTTGTATGCCCCCACGGCGTAGTCCCCGTAAGCGGCTCTGAAGAGGTCCTTGGTGGTAACAATCATTGATTCTTCATCCTTCCGGCCCGCCTCGAAGCGGCCGATTGTCGAACAGGTTTGACCCACAGGCCAGTTTGGCTTTCCTTCAAAACCTCGAATTTTATCGGATCGCAGGCCGGCGTGCCAGGGCATTCTTCCGGGGGGCGAGCGGGGTCCTCCCCGGCCCGATCCGCGGCACGGCAGCCCCATCACGGCAGAGCCCCTGCCCATACTTCGCTTGATGGGGCCGGATATTGCCCCCCGATCAGCCCCGGGAGGACATACGCACCCGGACGGCAGCAGCCGGACACGTCAGCGGCCGGGCCCGTGAGGGCCTAGCGCCGCCGCATGCAGCAGTGCTTGTACTTCCGGCCGGAGCCGCAGGGGCAGGGGTCGTTGCGGCGGAGGGCCTGGCCGCCCGTGGCGGCGGCTTCTCTGGCGCGCTCGCGCTGGGCGCGGAGCTCGCGCATGATGCCACCGGCCGGGCGACCGGCGCGGACCTCCTTGGCCATGAACTCCATGCAAGGGGCGACGTGGGTAAAAAACATCTTGTACCCTTCGCACAGATAGTTCAGGCCCGGCTCGCCCTCAGGCGTGCGAAGGAAGCGGTCCTTGGGACAGGCGCCGTGGCAGGCGAACAAGACGTCGCACTCGCGGCATTGGCCGGGCAGCTTCTCCCACTTGTCGCGCCCGAACTGCTCCTGCGCGGGTGAGTTGGCCAGCTCTTTGATCGGCGTCTGGTGGATGTTGCCCAGCTTCCGGTCCGCGTCGACGAAGTGGTCGCAAGGGTAGAGGTCGCCGTTGTGCTCGATGGCCGTCGCCCGGCCGCACTCGCGCGCGTAGATGCAGAGGCTCGCGCCCACGCCGGTCCAGGAGGCCACGGCCTGGTCGAAGTCGCGGACGAAGATCCGGCCCACGTCGCTTCGGACCCACTCCTCGAACACGCCGATCAGGAACCGGCCGAACTGGGCCGGGCGAACGCTCCGATCGCTGACGAGCTTCTCGGGATCGGCATCGTCCGGCGTCGCCGCCCGCGAGGCGTCCAGACGCTCCACGATCGGGATGAACTGGATGAACTCGATGCCGCTGTCGCGGAAGAAGCGGTAGACGCGCACCGGGTGGTCGCCGTTGGTGCGGTTGACGCAGCACAGGGCGTTGAACTCGACGCCGTGCCGAAACAGGCGCCGCATCGCCCGGGTCACCTGGTCGAACGTCCCCCGGCCCTGCTTGTCGAGGCGGTACTTGTTGTGGAGGTTCACGGGGCCGTCGATCGAGAGCCCGACCAGGAAATCGTGCTCCTTCAAGAACTCGCACCACCGGTCGTCGATCAGAACGCCGTTGGTCTGGAGCGAGTTGTGGATCTGCATGCCCGGGGGGCAGTGCTTCCTCTGGAGCTCGACGACGCGGCGGAAGAAGTCGAGCCCCATCAGCGTCGGCTCGCCGCCCTGGAAGGCGAAGTCGATCTCCTGCACCCCCTCGGGCTGGGCTTCGAGGTACTGCCGGACGTACGCCTCGAGCGTCTCGTCCGACATCCGCCACGGTTCGCCTTTCGGGTAGAGATTCTCCTTCTGGAGGTAGAAGCAATACGCGCACCGGAGGTTGCAGATCGGCCCGATCGGCTTGGCGATCACGTGCAGTCCGGTTTGCGACCAGGGAGGACGGGCCATGGGAAAGGGACAATCGGCTTGCGTTGCCTGAACCTCGCGCTCGGCGCGCTTTCCTGACCGCGCCGACGGGCCGTTGGTCAGGGTTCGGGGTTCAGGGTTCAGCACTTGGAGTCCTACGTTTGCCCGCAAATCCTGAACCCCGAACCCTGAACCCCACAGACTTGACTCACTTGCGGCCAATGTCCGACGCCACCGGCCCTACGCCACCGGCCCGAAGTGCGGGCCCCACTGCTTGGCCAGTTGCTTGCCGAGCTCGTTCACCTTGGCTTGCTCGTCGGGCGAAAGGGGTTTGTAGCGTTTGACCATCTCGACGTTCTTGCGGACCTGCTCGCGTTTGTGGGCGCCGAGATTGACGGTGGCCACGCCCGGCGTGCCCAGGGCGTAGCGCACGGCCAGCTCGATGTGTTCCAGGTCGAGCTCCGGGGGCGCGTCGGGATTCGCATAGGAGCCGGCCTTCCTGCTGGCCCCGCCGAAAACTTTCATCGCCACGATGCCCACGTTGTGCTTCCGGGCGACGGGCAGCACCTTCTCTTCAAAGCCGTACGTGTGGCGATCGACGAAGTTGACCAGCGTCAAGAGCGCGTCGACCTCGCCCGTCTCCAACAACTGCGGGAAATCGCCCGGCTTGTGATGCCCGGAAATCCCCAGGAACCGGAACTTGCCGGCCTGCTTCTGTTTGACCAGCCAGGTGAAGACTCCGTCGGGGCCCATGGCTTTCTCGACGTCGTGGCTGCCGACGCTGTGGTAGTAGACCAGGTCGATCCAGTCGGTCTTGAGCAAGCGGAGCGAGTTGGAGAGGGACTCCTCGGCCTCTTCGAGCGTGTCGGCCATGACCTTGGAGGCCAGGAAGATCTCCTTGCGTCGCGGGCCCAGGGCCAGGCCGACTCCCTCCTCCGACTGCTTGTACGCCGGGGCCGTGTCGATCGACGTAATCCCCAGGTCCAACGCCTCGTTGACGATTTTGGCGATCTCGGGCGGGAGGATTTTGG
>CAZDHR010000054.1:0-24431 GCA_964505295.1 uncultured Planctomycetaceae bacterium | reverse complement strand
GGGGACAAGCTCCACATCGCCGCTCGGACCGGTGCCCCACAGCAGGGCGCGGCCCGGCTCGTTGGCCAGACGGAGCTTGCGATCCACTTCGAGCTTCAAATCGACCGGCCCGGCCTCGACCGACTTGAACGTCACGCGGTCGGAATCCTGGCCCAGGTACGTCCCCCAAACCGCCAACGGACCCGCGCCAGCCTCGAGCGCAACGACCTTGCCGGCCCGAAGCTCCAACCCCGAAAAACGGGACAGGTCTAATTTCTGCGAAGCACCCGCCGGGCCGTCCCGGGAAATTAGACCTGTCCCGTTTTTCGGGTCGCTGTGCCAATCAACGCGGTCGCCGAACACCTGCACGCGGTGGCCGCCGCGGTAGTTTGCCCAGGCGTTGATCGCCATGGCCTGGCCCAGCGGAAGGTCGACTTGGCCCGACGGCGTAAGCTCCAGGCGCAACGGGGCAATCACCACTTCCACCGGCGCCTCGTCCACTAGCTTGTCGAAGCGAAGGGCCAGGCTCTGCGGCGAGCTTTCGTCCGTGGGCCGGATGCCGTGCACTTGCATCGATTGGGCGTCGAAGTCGGCGTAGCGGGGAGACGGCTTCTTCTCACACGTGACGAGACCCGGCGCCAGCTCGATCTCGCACCCGCCCTCGATCCGCCCCATCACGCACACGCCTTGCGCATGATCGACGGGCACGACCACGCTCGCCGGCCGGATCGCGATCCGCTCGACGTTGGTTCGGGTGACCACCACGTCGACCGTCCGGCGCTCAGCCGCCTGGCTGACCTCGACCTGGGCGCTTCCCTCCGATCGCGCGACGAGCCGGTTGCCGCTTGCGACCTCGACGACCTTCGAGTCGGAGCTATCGAGCCGGATCGGCTCCCGCGATGGGGAAGCGATGCTCAGGTCGGTAATTTCCCCGACGACCATGGCAAGCTGCTCGGGGGCCACGACCAGCGAATCGATGCCGGGCCCGAGCTGCACGTCGAACTCCAGGCTCCCGGAGACGCGGCCGTCAAACGTGCCCTGCAAGGTTCCGTGCCCGGGATGGTACCCTTCGACGTGCGTGCCGCGCACGGCGGCGACGTACCTGGGATCGACCCCCAACTCGAGCCGTGAGGACTCCAGCACCGAGTACTTCTTGCCAGCCTCGGAGACGGCGTGCACTTGCAGCTTGCTCGCCCGACCCATTGGCACCGGGTCCGGGTCGACGGCCATCTCCAGCGATGCGAAGTCGACCTGCGAGACGCTCACGTTGGCCGAGGCTTCAAGGTAATCGTCTTCGGGGCTCGCGCGATAGCGGACGCCGACGGTCGAGGTCCCTTCGGCCAAGCCCTCCAGAAAACCGCCGTGGGCGAACACGACGCCGTCGTTCTTCGCGTCCCACTGAGCCGCGTCGGTCAGCTCGGCCGTGCTGCCGTCTTCGTACTCGCCAATCAGCTTGAGATGGGCCGTGGTGCCGACGCCCAGCTCCACCAGCTCCGGCTCGATCGTGATCTTCTTCGGGTTTTCGGCGGCGCCGACCGTTACCGTGGCCGTGGTCGACTTGTCGCCCAGGTAGAAGCGGACCAGCGTCTTGCCCGGGCTTCGGGCGGTTGCCGTGGGGCCAAACTGGTCGAAGTGAACGACCCGAGGGTCGTCGACCAGGGTGACCGCTTCCTGGCTCACGTCGTTGCGGCGCAACAGCCCCCACTTCTTCACCTGGAACTCGACCCGGCTCCCCACCCGGCCGGTCCACTTGCCGGGCGTGGCCACCAGCCGCCCGCGATTCACCAGCCAGTACGTCAGCAGGCAGCCGAGCAGGAAGAGGAGCACGCCCAGGAGAATGGCACGGCCTCGCTGGGGGCGTCTCTTCTTCTGGCCCGTCAGCAAGGCCGCCTCGCAACTGGGGCACCTGGCGCTTTGGCCGGGGCGGCGGACGAACAGCAGCACGCAGTCGGGGTCGGTGCAGACCGCGGTCGTCGCCGGCTCGATATCGACCCGCTGGTAGCCCCAGCACCATACGAGGCGCCAGCGGCCGAGCACGTCGCGGTATTTGAAGAAGTAGTTGTCCCGGTCCGTGCGGTTCTCGTCCTCGGTGAGATTCTGAAACGTCTCGCGGACGATCCTCCGGACCCCTCGCTCGGTCGAGGTCTCCGGCTTCGCGCTCTCGATCCGTGCGGCCAGCGCCTCGACGTCCGCCTTCAGGGGGCCCTTGAGGTCGTCGTCGCTGGCAGGCTGGCAGACGGCTTCTTCGAGCCGGCCGCCGTGGTCGTCGCGCACGAAGAAGTTGACCGAGTCGCCCTCCCACTCCGGCTCGGCAACAAGCCCCCCTAACCAACGGAACAGGATCTTGGAATTGGCGTTGGAGCGGTCCAAGAGCGGTACGCCGGGCTCCACCGCGATGGGACGAAAATCGCGAGCGGTGTCGGACAGGTCGACGCGGACGAATCGTTCTGCCATGGGTCAGCCCAGGCGGATGAGGGGGTGAAGGGGTGAGGAGGTGAGTGGGTGACCGCGACTCCGCGGATCAGCTCACCCCGTCACGTTGTCGCCCCGTCACCTGTGTGCAACCTCCCTGACTAAACCCTTAGCCTATTCCGTTTTGCGTCGAATTTCAACCCTAGCCCCCTACCAATAGTCGGTGGGGGTACAAGAAAAGGTGACAGCCACCAAATTTGGGTAATTCGGGAATTCTACCAGGTGCCATCTTCCCTGTCTTCTCCAGATTTGGTGGCTGTCACCTTTCTTTCGGCGCTTGTTAATCCGCAGGGAATCAACTACTCTCTCGGTATCATGTCGCTGAAACGATTCGTCTACTACAACGCCGTGATCGGTGGATGGGCGGCGTTTCTGGTCTGGCTCGTTGCCGAGATGCTGTTTCTGGACAGCCGCTCTCTCGGCGGGATTGCCGAGGCCGTGCTCACGGGCGTACTGGCGGGTATCGGCATCGGGGCCGGATTGAATTGCGTATCCTCCGCCAGCGGGGGGCGATGGAGGCCCCGGGTTTCCGCGGGGCTGGCCATCGGGGCCCTCATCGCGGCGGCCGGCGGACTGCTGGGTGCCCTGTTGTACTCCGACGCCGTCGGGCTGCCACGCTGTTTGGGCTGGATGGT
Source organism: uncultured Planctomycetaceae bacterium (assembly GCA_964505295.1). Lineage (GTDB taxonomy): Bacteria > Planctomycetota > Planctomycetia > Pirellulales > Thermoguttaceae > DATKZH01. The sequence continues at coordinate 21,345 of CAZDHR010000054.1, read as the reverse complement.
CATGGGGGCAGGGATTGGGGCAGCCGAGGGGGGCTATGCGAAATCAGCGATCAAGATCCGAAACGGCCTGATCGGCGGGGCGGCCGGGGGATTTCTCGGGGGGCTGCTCTTCGATCCCATCGCCACGTCCGGCTCCGACTTGGCAAGTCGCGCCGTGGCCTTCGTCATCCTGGGCGTCTCGATCGGCGCGCTCGTCGGGCTGACCCACGTGGTGCTCAAAGAGGCCTGGCTCACCGTGGTCGACGGGTTCCGGCCGGGCCGACAGGTGATCCTTACCGAGCCCATCACCTTTTTGGGCCGCGGCGACCATTTGCCCCTCCCGTTTCTGGGCTACCCGGGCAGGGACCTTGAATCGGAACACGCTCGTATTACGCGGCAGCCGGATGGTCAGTACGTGGTCGAGGACAATGGCTCTCGGATTGGGACCCAGCTCAACGGACAACCGATTCGGGGACCGGCTACCTTGGGCGACGGCGACCTGATCCGGCTGGGCAGCAACATCGTTCGGTTCGAGCATCGCCGCCGGGCCGCGGACCGGGGCAAGCCGGCCGCCGCGGGCACGCCGGTGACGGGCGGGGGTGGTCGGGCTGTGCCGGCTCCGCCGCCCGTGCCGTCGGGGCCGCCTCTGTTGCCCGCTACCCCTGCCGCTGAGCCCAGCTCGGAACCCGCCGGCCAGCCGCCCGCCCTTCCATCGCGCGAAGGGGCCCAGCCGGATGCCGGCCCTCGGATACCGCCTCCTCCCCCGCCCCCGAGTTGAGCCTCTTGCCGCCTGGGCCCTTCTTCGATGCTTCGACCGTCGTGAGCCGCTCGCGGTGCGCGTAGGTTGCGGGGCCCGTTTCCAACGTGCCGTGTGCGCGTAAAGCCTTGTCGTGGCGGGATTTGACAGCCACCCGCCTCCTGGGTACGCTGGGGAGTAGGAGCCGCGTTTGATGGGGCCGTTCGGACCCTCAAACGCCGGAAGCTGCGGACCCTCGAACCAGGGACGACGAGAAGAGGACCATTTCACGTGCGACTCCATCGTTTGAAGGCCGGTCGCACTGCCGGGAAGGGGCAACGTGCCAGACCGCCGTCGGGGCATCCCTTTTTCTGGGCGTTGCCTGTAGGATGGATCACCTCTCCCTAAGACTGCCGATTCGGTGTACTCAGGCGGGTCAAGCGATGGGCTGGCGATCCTGTCGAGCCATTTGGCTGCTAGCCGCTCTTTGGACGGGGTTGGTCCCGGCGCAGACCGTGCCACAACCGTCCCCCCCGGCGCCTGCCTCCACGGAACGGTCCGAAGCGGCCCAGTTGGCCCAATCGTACGTCGAGGCCCTTTGCCGACGCGAGCGACTGAAGGCCGGAAACGCATTCTTCGAGCGGGAGCTGGAAAGGCTCGAGGCCGTCGTCGAACAAGAGACACCTCGCCAGGACCTCCTCGTCGATCTCGAACGGCTCGAGCCGGAAGCGGGCGGGACGCTGGCCCGTCTCATGCAAGACAACGCGACGCCTCTGGTCGAAGATCTCGACGCGGCGGTCGCGGAGCTAGAGCGGCAGACCGATGAGGCGGAAGCCGACTGGCTGCTGGTCCGCACCTCGCTCTACGAAGGTCGGCTTCGGCTTTTCGAGGTCGAGGCGAGCGGGCGCGTCGCCGGGCAGTTGGCTTCGCTTCTGAGCATGGACAAACGCTGGTTCTGGCTTTTCGGCCTGGTGGCGATCGCCACGCTGGTGGGCCTGGTGTTTCATGACCGCCGTCACGAGATCCGCCGGAGACTTAACGGCGTTCGGGCGCGGAAGATGGGGCTGTCGCGGTTCCTCACGGCCACGCTCGTCGCGCTGGCCGTCCTCACCTCGATCACGTTCTTCCGGGGCGATCAAATCTACGAGGCGCTGTTGACCGCGGGGCTTGGCGATGTGACCTCTCCTCGGGCTTCGATCCTTGCCCAACAGACCGCCTTGGACGTGGAGACCGAAGCGCTCCTGGGGGCGAGAGAGGACCTGGAAGACCGCCACGCGCAGCTCCAAGACGCGTATCGGCGCAGGCTGACCGGCGCCCTGCCCGCCGGAAGCCAAATGCCCGTCCGGTGGCGGCAGTTTCGCGCTCGGGTCCTGGAGGTCACGGAGCTTGCGCAGTTGGCGGATCGTCTGCCCCTCGTGATGCAGGCGGATCTCGCCGAGCTGGAGGGGGTCAACCGGGAGTTGGAGGCCCGGGCGGACGAAGCGGCGCGGTATCTCCGCCTTCGCCAGTGGTTCCGGGGCGGGCTGGGGCTGGCCTTGATCGGCTTGGCGGGCGCCGGGGGCTGGCTCTACCGGCGGGGCATCGAATCCCGGCGAAGGCTCACGGCCAACACCTGCCCGCTCTGTTTGGGGGCCAACCACCTGGAGCAAGTGCCCGAACACGCTCGCCGCAGCGGGGTGCCCGGCAACGTGGAGGTCGTGCAGTGCCGGAACGTGATCAGCGAGGAGCCCTACGAGGAGTGTGACTACACGTTCATGGACGTCTACCGTCCGATGACGAAGCTGTGTTTCCCGACGCTCGGGATTCCCCAGGCGGGCAAGACGCACTGGCTGGCGATGGTGTACTGGGAGCTGAACCGAGGCAGTTACCCCTCGTCGGTCCAGTTCGAGAAGATCAAGTCGCAGAGCTCCGAGGACTACGACGTGATCGTCGAGGAGATCCTCACGGCCCGGATTGGCACCGCCGCCACGCAGCGCGACCGCATCCCGCATCCGTTGGTGTTCAATTTCCGCGATCGGGATCGCTGGGGGCGATCGAACGTGCTGGTGAACATCTTCGACTACTCGGGCGAGGTGACGTCGGACATGGGGGTGGAGGACTATCGGCGACGCCGGGCGCTGGACGGCGACGGTTTCTTTTTCTTCCTCGACCCCACGTATCCGAGCGAGCCGCAGGCCAAGGCCCTGGCCGACTTTCGCGAGGATCTGCGGCTGGTCAAGGGGGTGAAGGGGGGCAAACGGCTCCGCGTTCCCGTGGCGCTGGTCGTGCCGAAGATCGACGTCCTGGCGGGTCAGTCGTACGCCTTGCCCGACGGGGGCGACGCGATCGCCCGGTTCTACGAGGAGCTGGCCGAGATCGACCCGACCGGGGAGACGATGAGCCTGAAGGTGATCGAAGCCCGATCGCGGCTGACGGCGCGACTCCGCGACACGATCTGGCCCGGCTGGAGCATCGAGCGCCAGATCCACGATCTGTTTGGGGGGCGATACCTGTTTTTCCCCCTGACGCCGGTCGGGCTCGACGGCCGCGGGGAGACGGATCTCAGCCTGCGAACGATCTCGCCCTTCGGACTGATCGAGCCGCTCCTTTGGCTCCTGGAGATGAACGGATACCCGATTTTGGAGTGACAGGGTGACAGTGACAGGGTGAATGGGTGACGGGGTGATAGGGTGACATGGTGAAACAACAGCGAGGTGAAAGGGCGATCGCTTCCCCACGATCACCCCGTCACCCCCTCACCTTGTCACCCCCTCACCCCGTCACTCCCTCACCCCGTCACTCCCTCACCTCAGACTCGACGCGTGGAATAGCCGATGTCCTGGCCGCTGGCTTCTCATTTTAGTGCAATGCTGCAAAACCCGAGGGTCGCGTTTCGCGATCCGGCGCTGAAGCAGTGCCGCATCGAGAAGGACCGCTGCAATCAGCCGAGGCCGTGGTCGGGGGCCTTTGCGGTCGTGTACAAGGGGATGCCGGACGACGGGGGCGATCCGTTCGCCTTGCGAGTGTTCACCACCGAGTCGCCCGAGCGGCGGGAGCGATACGAGCTGGCCAGCGCTTATCTGAAGACGAGGCGTCTGAGCTGCCTGGTGGATTTCGAGTACCGCGACGAGAGCATCCGTTCGGCGGGCGACGGCAAGTGGTACCCGCTGATCGTGATGGAGTGGGTCGAGGGCGAGACGCTCTTCCATTGGGTCCGGGCCCGATGCCTGGAAGGGGACTGGCACGCCTTGGCCGAGGCGGCCGCCGGCTGGGTGGAGCTGGTCAAGGAGCTGGCCGACGCGCGGATCGCCCACGGCGACCTCCAAGACGCCAACGTCATGGTCACCTCGACCGGCCGGTTGAAGCTGGTCGACTACGACTGTATGTGCGTCCCGGCGCTGGTGGGCCGCCGCAACCTGGAGGTGGGCGTGGAGCCCTACCAGCATCCGGATCGAGGGGAAACCACGCATCTTTCCCTCGATCTGGACAACTTCTCCGCCCTCGTCATCTACGTGGCCCTGCGCGCGTTGGCCGTCGATCCCACGCTCTGGACGAGGTACGTCGAGAAGCCGTCGCACGACAAGCTGCTCTTCCGCACCGAGGACTTCGAGGCACCCCGAGCAAGCCCGCTGTATCGCGACCTGACCGCTTCGCCGGCGCAGGACGTGCGAAACCTCACCGACAAGCTCTTCTCGTTGTGGCGGGCCCGCATGGACCAGGTCCCCTCGCTGGTGCACCTGACCAACTCGTACGCCGAGGTCGAGGAGTTGCTGCGAAACGAGCGGTGGGAGGCGGCGGTCCAGTTGCTCAACCGGCGGGGGCAGTTCCGCGACGCCCCGGAGCACCTCAAGCCGTTGATCCATCAGGCGTACGAATACGTGTGCCGGAAGCAGGCCTGGGACGCTTTTGTTAGGGTGGCGTGCCCCCAGCAGCCCGGCAACGCTGGCAAGAAGCTTCCCGATCGAGTGAGCGAGCTGGACGACCGGAAGCTGGTCAACGCCTGGAATGAAGTGCTGTTTGGCGGCTTCGAGCCGGCCGAGCGCGAGCGCCCTCGCGTGATGGCCGCGCGCAAGCGAGTGACCGTCCTCGATCGTCTCCACCACATGGTGCAGCGGTCGTCCCGAGAAACGAGCCGGAGCGAAGAAAGGGGCATCGCGCTGGCCGCCAAGCACTTGCCGAAAGGCTACCAGTACAGCCTGCGGCCGCGCGTCGAAGCCGCCCGGCAACGCTTGGACGCCATCAGCCAACTCGAGCGGGCGTTGCAGCGTTCGTCGGGCGAGGCGGCGATTGCCGGGGCGTGGCGCAAGGTGGTCGCGGCTCAGTGTACGCGCTTTGTCCGAGCCGAGGATCGGCCTCGGATCGATCTGGCCGAGAAGCGGTTCGCCATGATCGAGGCCCTCCAGAGGCTCCCCGAGAACCTCCCCCCCGATCAGCTCGACCGGCGATTGCTCGACGTCTGGAACGAGGAGCTGGCCGAAGGCTGCGAGGAGCTCGAACCGTGGCGCACGGCTTACGAGTGGGCGCTTTACCGCAAGCAGTTGCTCGACCGGATCGAAGGGGCGATCCGCGCCGGAGACGACGTAGCCGTGATCGAGGTGGTCGAGGATCCCGCGCTGGAAAACTACGCGCTTCCGGTGACCTGGACGACGGCGATCCGCATGGCGCGCGAGCGGGTCACGAGGACCGAGACCCTGGTCGCGGCGCTCGAGAGCGAAAACCGCTCTTCGTTCGTCGACCTGTTCGACGCCCGGCTCGTGCGCAAGTGCCTCGATCGATTCGCCCCGTACGAGTCGCGGTTGAGCGACTGGACTCGGTGGGAGATCCTGCCGCTCGAAGGACTGGGGCTCGGCCCTGCGTTGGGCCGTGCCAGCCTCGTCTGTATCGACAAGGCCGAGGGGACCTACCGTGTCCGTTGGACCTGGCCGCAGGCACGATTCACCGATCAGTGTATCCTGGCCGTCTGCGCGCACGAGCCCCAACCGGACGACGACCCGCGCGACCTCGACGTGCTCTATCGCCTGCCGGTCGATCGCCGCAACTGGGAAAGCGGCGGCGGGAGCCGGGTGATTCACGTGAAGCCGGAATGGAAAGGGGGGCTCGTCGTCGTTTGGGCCATGGTCGATCTCGGGTTCCGCGTGTTGGCCAGCGAGCCGTTAGTGTTGGGACGCCTCGACGTCGGACGGGGCCTGAGGCGGGGGGCGGGCCGGCGCTGGCAGGTCCGAAGACTACTATCCTCGCTACGAAAGGACAAGACGCCACCGCCCGCTCCGAGTGACGAGGCGGTCGAACCGAGCCAGCGCGAGGACGCGATCGAACCGAGCCAGCGCGAGGACGCTCCTCCGTGAGCACGATCCACCAGATCTACTGCACGCACTGTACGCACGGGACCTCGGCGCTTTCTGCGGCGGAGGGCGAGCTTGCTGATCGCATGCTCGGCTACAGCGCCCGGGCCGGCTCGCTGGAAGCACGCGAGCTGCGCCGCTACTACCGGCAGATCGAGCGCTACGCCTACTACTACCTGCCCCGCGATACCCCCAGCGAAGAGAAGCTCCGCCTGACCGCCTCAACGGCGCCCCGACGGCTCGTCTTCCATCCTTCGGCCGGCGGCCTGCAAGTGATCGGGCAAATCTGCTACCGGCAGACCGACACCGAAGGCCGGCCCGGGTCGTACTTCGCCCACGTCCTCTTTCGCGATGAGAACGACGGAGGGCGCCCCTGGTCGCAGCTCGACGGCCTGAAGCTCTGGGCGGCGCCCGGCTGGGTCGAGGAAGACTCCCCCTATCACCCGTTCCTGCTTCAGCCCCTGGCCTCGCTCGATCAGATGCTCGCCGGACGCCGCCCGGCCATCGACGACCACGTCTTTCTCAGCTTCCTCAACACGCCGGCAGGCGGGTCGTTCGATGATCCGGCGGGCACGATCCCCGAGCGATGGCGACGCATGGACGCCGCGCAGCGCTCGGGCCTGTTTACCGAGGCGTTTCGCGGTTTCCTGGAGATGGGCTCAGCGCGGCGGGAGTCGCTCTTGCTGGTGATCGAGCCGAGCGTGGCGGCGCTGGTGTTCTACGGCATCATCCGGCTGCTCCCCGTCGGCGAGATCCGCGGCGGTATCAGCTTCTCCACGTTCGAGCCCAACGCCGACCGCGTGGGCGCGTCGCTCGCCGCCACGGCGTTCTGCGATCCGCAGAAGACCGACCTGCGCGGCGACGCTTACCGCTCGCGCGGGTTCGCCGTCAACACGTTCACCCGGCGTCGGTCGGAGACCCGGCGGCCGCAGGCACAATACGCGACGACCACGGTTCGGCGGCTGTTGGAGCAAGGGTGGGAGGCGGTCGACCGGACTCTGGCCAATCTCACCGCGGCGGGAGCACGCACGTGCGAAGACCTCGACGCTTTGGCCGCCGTGGAATCGCTGGTGCCCGCGCTCATGGATCCGAGCCGGACACGTCTCGACCAAGAGTGGCGGCGGTCGCCCATGGCCGCCAACTACCTCCGCCAGGCACTCGTCCAAGCGCTGAGCGGATCGGGCGACCCGGCCGCTGCGTTGGAGCCCATTATCGGCCAGCCCGCGCACCTGACGATCCTCGAGCTGCTGGTGGCCGAGCCCGAGATACCCGGGATGCGCGACGTGGTGGCGTTTCTGCTGGAGAGGCTTCCGGGCGAGAGGATTGCCGATCTTCTCAAGCTCGATCGCGTGTCGTCGGACGCCAAGGTGGACGTGCTGGTCCGCCACGTCACTTCGCACAAGCAACTGCCGCCCGGCTGCGACCACTTGTGGAACGAATCCGCGGGGAGGTGGCCGGGGTCGAGTAGGGTGCCTGAAACGCACCAACCTCCACTAGAAGCGAGCGTCACACGAGATATGGTGCGTTTCACGCACCCTACTTCGCTCTTGCCGAGCGTGCTGGCACGACTCGATCTTGATACGCTGGAGGCGTTCTACGCGCAGGTCGCTTCGCGGCATTCGGGCGCGTTTCTGACGAGCTTGCTCGTCGCGTGGCAGAACCAGCAGTGTACGCGAGAGAGTTTGACGCGGATTGTCGCCCGCGTGGACGATCAGACCCTGCTGTCGTTGTTTCGCGCTCGGGGGGCCGCTTTCTTCCGGCAGTATCCCGAGGACGAGCCCGCCCTCGGCGCCAAGCTGCACGAGATGGTCGGCTCCCTGACAAGGCATCCCCGGCAGTTCTCCGAGCGGCTCGACGTCATCCTGGCCGGCCGCCACCTCTTGCCCGACGAGGACCAGGACATCGTCACGGCCTGGTCGAACTGCCGCCGGGCGATCCTCGAAGTGGGCCGATTGCAGGATCGGAGGTCGGGTGTGCTGCGCAGGCGACCCGTCGAGGAATTGGAGACGCCCGTCCGCCGAATGGCCGAAGCGGCCCGAAAGGCCATGCCGCCCAACCGGATGGACGACGACTTGCAGGGGTCCCAGAAGCAGACGTGCCTTCGGCAGATGGCACCGGCGCTTTTGGGCGGAAGGGCGCTTCTGCCCAAAGGCGTCTGGCAGCACGACGCCCTCTGGCAGAAAATCGGCTGGTACTTCCAGCACCGCGAATGGCCCTCGGCCCCGCTGAGGAAAATGCGTCGCAAGTCTCGATCGCTCGGGCCGGGCTGGATTCTCTTGTGTGCGGTCGTCGCCGTGGTGGCCATTGGCGTGGCCATCGGTGCTTTGAGCTGGATGAGCCGTCCCCGCCTTGACCGGGGAGAGGGCATGGTGACGTCGGACGTGGATCGGCCGAGCACGTCCCAAGCGACCGGGGAGCGCGATTCCTCGGGAGAACGAACGCCCAGGGCCCCGGACACGGCCGAGCAAGTTTCACGACCAAGTGAAACCGCCTCGCAAGCGGCAAGAGAAGGTGACGCCGCTGAACCGTCGCATGAAGAACCCCAGGTCGCGGCATCCGTGCAAGGACAACGCGAGTCGCCGGTGTCCGAGCAAGCCATGACGCCGTCGGTTGCCGAGAAACCCGTCCCACCCGCCCCGAAGCCCGATGGGGCCGTTTCGCCGCCGGTCGAGGCCCCAGCGACCGGAAGCACGCTGCCCCAGGCGGAGACCAGGGAGACGCCGGCCGAGCAATTCGCGCGCGAGCACGCCGGAAAGTTCTTCGACGAAGCGCCTCTGGTGAACGGAGCACTCGAAATCCCGGCCGACGCCTTGCCGGCCGCGGCCGACGGAGCGAGCCTGTTCCTGGGCAGCGGTACGCTCCACTTCGACCACGCGGTGTACCCCTTTGGCGAGGGGTTTGACGCCATGCCGCCCGTCTCCCGGCACGAGGTCCCGACACTTGCCGCGGCCCTTTCGCTCCCCTCGGTCTACGTCGAGCTTCAATCGCGACCCGGCGGCTGGGCGGTCGTATTGGGGCACGTACCCCAATCCTTGCCGCCCGACGCGGACGCGAGACAGGAGGATCTCATCGAGCAGGTGGAGAAGACGTCGCGGATGATCATGTCCCAGTTGCGGGCCCACAATTCGCGGGCCGCCACGGAGGAAGCGAAGGACGAGGCGTTCGACAAGCTCGTCGAGCTGACGGGAATCGAGATTCCTCGCGTTCCGCCCAAACCCATCCGCGGCAGCCGGGAGTACCGGGATGATCCGGAAGCCTACAAGATCGTGCTCGAAGCGTACAACGAAGCCGTGGTTGCCCATAACCGTGCGATGGACCGCGTCATCCCAACCGCCAAGAAGGCCGTGGCAACCGTCGAGGAGAGGAAGCAATACGTCGAGGAGCAGTTCCGGCAATACGAGGAGCAGTTGCGCGAGAACAACGAGAAGGGGTTGGCCGCGATTCGCGGGCAGTGCCGGCGGATCAGCGTGATCGTGTACCGGGCCGTCGAGGGCGTGGGCGCGGGCCCGTCGTCCGCCGACGCCGATGCCGCCGGGGCCCGGACGCCCGGCAGGGCGACGCCCGCGGCCGGCGCCGTGGAATCGATGGCAGGGCGGTTCGTGATCGAGGAGAAGCCGGCCCAGGGTTTGAACCCGCCGGCGATTGCCCGAATCCGGCCCATGGTGACGGGCGAAAGCGGGCGACCTCTCCCGTCCTGGTACCACGGAGCGATCGTCACGGCGTGCGAGGTCGTGGCGCTCAATGCCGATGGCCTCATCCTGCGAACGATCCCGTTGCGGGACATTTTCGCGGAGAAAAGCGTCGACGTCTTCGAGAAGACGACCGCGGCCCGCGCCCGTTTCCAGTTCCTCGCTCGCGGCGACGCCCCGTCCGGCCAACCACCGAAGGCGCCGATCGCCGCGGCCTCCTATCGGATCGAGCGGATCGACGAGGGGAAGCAGTATACGGTGAAGCTGCAACTTCCCCAAGAGGCGCTCGACTGGCTCCGACTGCTCGCCGCCGATCCCGGCTCGAGCCAACCCTGACGTGAGTGTGAAGGTATCAGTACTTTGCGCATGAGACCTCTGGCGATCCTGTTTGTCGCCTGCCTTCCCCTGGCGGTGCTCACCGCTTGGAGTTTCGTCGAGATCGGCTCGATCGACGACCGGTTGGGCGCCGGCGACCGCGCGCTGAGCCCCGAGGTGCAAGTCGACTCGGCCGACGCGCTCGCCGAGCAGCGAAAACAAGAGAAGCCGCTGGTCGACGCACTCGGCGAGGTCGACCTGCTCTCGGGAGGCTCGCTCGCGGGCCTCGAGCAAGTCCCCGAAGGAAGCAGCCTCCGGCCCGTCAAGGACTCGTGGCCCCCATGGGAGGCGGCGCGAGCGATGGTCGTCGAGTTCCTCCAGATCGATCGCACCACCCGAGCGGCGTCGGGCGAACCGATCGCCCAAATACCCTTGGAGGATCTCGACACGGCTCGTCGCAAGCTGGAAGCGCTCAAGCAGACGTGCGAAGCGTCGAAGAAGGAGTATGAGAAGCTAAGGGAGCAGCACCGGGACTCGTCGGTCCGCGGCGCCGCGCAGTTCCTCGCCCTTCTCGATGACCGGATCGCCAAAGTCGATCGGCAGATCGAGGACTGCCGCAGCCGGCTGGAGGCAGCCGAGCTTTTGAGCAAGGCCCGAGCGGCGTTCCAGCCTTCGGGGTACGGCGAGTGCATCCGGCTCTGCGACGAGCTGCTCAGCCAGTACGCCTCGGTCCTTGCCCCTTCGGTGGCCGCGAAGGTGCAGATACTCCGCGAGCGCGCCGCGTTCTGGGACGACACGGAACGGTTGTTCTCGCAGCTTGACGATACCTCGCTCGTCGAACGGAAGGCCATCCTGGAGCGCTTTCTGGGCAAGTACGGCGATCGCGCTTCGCGAACCGAGGCGGAGTTGCGGATCATCGACGGGCGCGCGCAGCACCTCCGCGAAGTGAAGGCCCTATTGGAGGCCGAGGCGGCCGACCGCGCCGCCCGGGAGCTGATCGCGGATCTCGAGCGAAACCTCCCCCGCGCCTTGGACGACCGCCTGAGAAGCACCTCGCGGATCGCCGAGCGCTACCCGACCGATTCGGTGAAGATCGCGCTCCGGACGCAAGCCAGGCAGTGGTTACAGGAGTTCCTGCCCGAGAAACAGCTCCGCGAGCCGCCGGAACTCCAAGAGGCGGAGACGACGCGGCACGAGATCGTCCGCGGCTTCTTCGCCGACCAGTTGACTCCCGACGGCACGCTCATCGGCTACAAGCGATACCCAACCCTCCAGGCACGCAACGATCCCGACTTCGACGTGGGCACGTACCGGAAGGAGGAGTTCCTGCGGGCGCCGGGCGAGTCGGTGCCGCGCCGGTGCGTGAAGCAATACAACCAGGCGAGAGAACGGCTGATCGAGACCCCCGGGCGCCGGACCGCCTGGGTCGCCCTGGCCGACCTCTGCCAGTCGCTCGAATCCGACCTCGGCGAGTACCGCCGGAAGCAAGGGGCCGCGCGGGAAGAGCCCGTGCTCTCGTTCGACGAGGAGGGACGGTTCGTCCGCAAGCTGCTTGCCGGCTCGGCCTGGGCGGCCATGGAGACTCTGTTCGGGCCTTGAGCTTGCCTTGTCTTCCGGAGCGATTACCGATATAAGGACAATGCGGAAGGAGGAACGATGAAGGACGAATGCTGAAGGACAAATGACGGCTGAGCACGAACGTCCGCGCTCGGCCGCGGGGGCTGATGCGTCATTCCGCGTTCATCGTCATTCATCTGAGCCAGCACGCCGTCGGGAGTCGAGCATGTCACGTGCACCATATACGCAGGAGATCAGCCGCCAGAACAAGGCCTGCTTCCTGTTCCTCTTGGACCAGTCGTTTTCCATGGAAGAGCCGCTGGGAAACTCCTCGAATCGCAAGTGCGACGAGCTGGTCACGGCGATCAACGGCTGGTTGCAGAACATGGCTATTCGGGCGAGCGGCGACGAGGGCATTAAAGACTGGATGGACGTGGGCGTGTTCGGCTACCGCACCGATCGGAGCGCCAACCCAATCATCGAGTCGTCGCTCACCGGCGCGTTGGCCGGGAAAATGTTCGTCTCCATCTCCGAGATCGGAATGAACCCCGCGCGCATCGACACCCGCAACCAGTTCATCCCCGACGAGGAGACGGGCGAGATGATCGAGGTGCCGTGCGAGGTGCCGGTCTGGGTCGACCCGGTGACCGAGGGGGGCACACCCATGTGCCACATGCTCTACCACGCCCATCAGATGCTTGCGGAGTGGATCGCCCGGCATCCGAGGAGCTTCCCTCCGATCGTCGTCCACATCACCGACGGCGAGTCGCAGGATGGGGACCCCATCCCGTATGCCGACGCCGTCAAGAAGCTGGCCACCGAAGACGGGAACGTCCTGCTGTTCAACTGTCACCTCTCCATGACGGCGGCCGACCCGTTCATGTTTCCAGCCGCCGAAGGGGGGCTGCCCGACGATCTGGCCCGCGTGCTGTTCCGAATGTCCAGCGTGTTGCCCGACCCGTTCTTCCGTCACGCCACCATGGAGGGGTTCCAACTCCAGCCGAACGCCCGGGGGATGGCCTTCAATGCCGACATGGTGTGCTTGATCCAATTCCTGAACATGGGAACGCAGGCCGCCCCGGGGCTTCGCTGAGGAATGACGGTTGAGCGTTTAGAGTTTAGCGTTGATGGTTTAGGGTTGAGGGGTGATAGCTGGGGGACAAGAAATGAGGGGTGGGAGTCTGGGTCTGATGGATGAGAGCTGATGGTTGGGAATTCATTGATGAGTAGTGGGAAGTGAGACACGAGGGGGAAGGATTCGCGCGTTTGGCAACGAAGACTTCATCACTTATGCCTAGCGCCTTTGCGATCAACCCTCAACTATCAGCCCTCAACCCTCAACCCTCAACCGCAATCGTGAGGATCATGATGCCGGATACGAACGACGCCCAATCGCAGGGAGTTCCGGTCGCCGGCGCCGCGGGGGGCTCGGGGTGCGTCCTCTTCCTGATCGACGAGTCGAAGGCCATGGACGTCCGCGTGGCACGCGGCACCAAGTCGAAAGCCCAGAGCATCGCCACCGCCCTGAACTCCCTGTTGAACCAGCTTGCCGCGGGTCCGGTCATCGACGTGGCCGTCGTCGGATACCGGGCCGCCGTCGGGGGCGGAGACGACGTCGGCCCTCGCTGGGGCGGAACGCTTGCCGGGCGCGCGTTCGTCCCCACCAGCGAGCTGGCCGGCGCCCCGCTCACCGTCGAGACCCGCGTCCGCAAGGTCCCCGGCTCCGGCGGCGTCGGCGTTGCCCGCGAGGAATCCGTCCAGTTCCCCGTCTGGTACGTACCCCGTTTGGGCGACGCGGCATCGAGAAGCGCGGCCTTCGAGCATTGCCGGAGGGTGTTGTCCGAATGGGTCTCGACGGCCGTGGGCGGGTGCAAGCCGCCGATGCTGGTCAGCTTCATCGGGGAGCTCGATGCCCAAGAGACGCCGGAAGCCGTAGGGGAAGCGATTCACCGGATCGAGACCCCCGGCGGCCCGCCCTTGGTCGTCCACGCCCATCTCAGTACGTCGGACCGCGTTCCGGCGATCGTCTATCCGTCGAGCGACGCGCATCTCGCGCCCGGGCCGGTCCGTCTCCTGTTCGAGGCGTCCAGCGTCCTGCCCGACGAATTCCGCAGCTCGCTTAAGCAGTTGCAGGTGAACGTGAACGCCGGCGCGCGAGGGCTGATCTACAACGCGAGGATGGTCGACCTGATCCGGCTGCTGTCGCTGGTGAAGGCCTACGCCCGGTATCAGCCGCCGCCCCAGGCCGCCCCGGCCGCGCCGCCGGCAGGCCCCGTGCCAAGTGCGGAGTCGTTCTCCACCGACGTCATCCCCGGAGCGGCCGGCCCCGTAGATACCCCCATGGGAGACGAGTCGATCACGATGGCCCCGACCGGGGAGGTCACGGTGACGGGCCTGCCCTCCGTGCCGGGGCCAAGGGCGGAGGGCCTGGCCCCGGAGTCGCTGACCGTTCAGATGCCGGCCCCCGACGCCCCGACCGCCCAGTTCTCCTCGGCGGAATCCGAAGCCGCAGGCGCCGCAAGCGCAACGGGGCAAAGGGCCCTGGTCGTGCTCCTGCTGGATCGCTCGGTGAAGGACTCCACCGGCCAAGGCGAAAACACCGTGTGGCACCGTCTCCAAGAGCACGCCAACGAGATGCTCACCCAGATCTCCAAACGCGGAGCCGGCAGGATCGACTGCGCCGCGATCTCGTATGGAACGGATGCGAGCGGCCGGTCGGACGTTGCGGCTGCTTTTTCCGGCCCGTTGGCCGGACGCACGCTCGTGCCCGATGGCGACCTGGCCGCCGGCGCCCTGCGTGTCGAGGAGGTCACCGAGCAGGTCTCCAACGGGATCGGGGGCTTGGTGTCGGTCACCCGCAAGAAGCCGATGTTTCTGGACCTGGAGCCGACCGGCGCGGCCGCTCCCTCGCCTGCCTTTGCCGCCGTGAAAGGGCTGGTGGACCAGTGGCGCAAGGACCATGCCGCAAGCCGCGTGGCGCCCGTGGTGCTGCACATGACGCGAGGGCGGTTCGAGCCGGACGAGATCGACCGGGCCGTCGGCCAGCTCGGCGAGGCGGGGCCGTTTACGCTCAACCACCTCGTGTTGACCGAGTCGCCCCATCCCTCGGTGGCCTACCCGGCCGAGCCGGCGAAGATCCGGGAGGCCGCGCTGGTGAAACTATGGGATCTGACGAGTCCCTTGCCGGGTGGCCAAGCGCTTGCCGCCCGAAAGCCCGCGCTCTCACCCAAGTCGCGAGGCATCGTGATCAACGGCAAGTTCGACCTGTTATTGGACGGAATCCAAGAAGCCCTCACAGCGCACAACCCGTAGGGTGCGTGCTTGCACGCACGCCGAACCGCTTGCACGTTGGGTGAGCGGCTTGTTTGCGCGTGGGTGCAAGCACCCACCCTGCGGAATGCCCCGTTGAAAGACCGACCCGAGCAAATCCGTGCCCATGCGATTCGAGTTTCGCGATTTCAGACTGGCCAAAGACGCCGAGCATCCGGAGGAGAACCAGGACGCGTTCTCGACCGGCGCCGACCGCGGGATCGCCGCCATCGCCGACGGGGTGGCGTCCGGCATCTTCGCCCGCCAGTGGGCACGGATCCTCACCCAAGCGACCGTGGCCGAGCCGCCCGACCCCGGCGACCAAACGGCCTTCGGCGCGTGGCTGGCCGCGCGCCGGGAAGCGTGGAACGCCGAGATCGACGTCTCGCAGCTCGCCTGGTTCCAGAAGCCGAAGCTCCGCGAAGGGGCATTTTCCACCCTGCTTTGGGTCGAGATCACCCCGATCGACGAGCGGGACCGCCAGGCGCAAGACCCGTGGCGTCTGCGTGCGCGGGCCGTGGGCGACAGTTGCCTGTTCCACGTCCGCGGCGGGGAGCTTCTCCGGGCCTTCCCCATCGAGAAGGCGGAAGCGCTGGAAGCCGACCCCGTGGTGATCGGCAGCCTCGACCTGGGCCGCGACGACCTGCTGGAGTTCAAGTCCTACGAAGCGCTCTGCCGGCCCGGCGACCTCTTGGTCCTGTGCACCGACGCCGTGGCCGATTGGGCGCTGCGGCAGGGCGAAGCCGGCTGCCCGCCCGTGTGGGAAGACTATTGGGATCGATCCGAGCAGGCGTGGCAGGAAGAGGTCGCCGCCCTTCGCAGCGAGCGCCAAATGCGCTACGACGACGCCACGCTCCTGCTCGTGCGCGTCACCGACGGCGTGACCGTCCCGGAGCAGCCCGGCAGGCCGATCCCCGCGGCCGAAGCCGCGCCATCCACCGAACCGACCGGCCCCCCCCCGCTCCCCGACGCCGAGCACCCCGATTGGGCCCAGAAGCTCAAGTCGCTTACCGACCAGGTTGCCGACCAGGTCTCCGAGCAAGTTGCTCGCGGGGTAAAGAAGCTGAAGGAAGTGAAGGAGTCGGCCGGATCAGCGATCAAGAAATACCGGGAGAGACTCCGACCGCAAGACAAGAACCAGGGGGACGACGATCCGAACGGCTGAGGGTTGAATCCTCGACCGAGCGAGAAGCCCGTTGCCACGCTAACAAGCCCACGGGCTGCGGCCCGTGGGACAGCCCGGCTTGGAGGTTCGGACGGCGCGCGGTCCGCGTCTCGAACCGCGCTACGCGGATACGAATACATGATGCAAAGTCCTGAGAGCCGACAAAACTCGCCTTCGACGAGGGGGCTTGACGGCGCACGCCACGGCGTGATCGACCGCCGCCGATTCCTGATCGACGCCGCCGTGGGGGCTGGCCTGGCCCTTGCCTTGGCTCTGGTCTTCGCGTTCGACAGACTGTCGTCCTCCCCCAGCGACGGGAGTCCGTCGAGCCGGGAGGAGACCGTCGAGGTGGTCGTCGAGGAGGGGGACGACCGTTCGACCAGCGCTCCGCGCCCACTCCGCCTGGCCGTCACCCCGCCCGAGTATGACGACATGGGCAAGCTGCTCGACACGCTGGGGCACGGCTACCGCTACACGCAGATCGAGCTAGACGACCTGCTCCACGCCGACCGGCTGGCCGAGTACGACGTGGTCTTCCTCACCTGCGGCGGCGTGCCGCGCCAGTGGCTCCAGCGGCGCCTCCGCGACAGCGAGCGGGGAAGCACGGGCATCTATCGCCCCAAGCCCGAAGTGGCCGACGCCGTCCACGAGAGCTTCCGCCGTTTCGTCGGCCACGGGGGCACGCTGTATGCCTCCGACCTGCAGTTCGACCTGGTCTCGCTGGCCTTTCCCGACCTGGTCGACGAGGAACGCATGGGTCGGGGCGAGGTGCAGACGATCGAGGCCGAGGTGGTCGAGCCCGGGCTGCGGCGCCTGCTGGGCCCGGCCATCGACCTCCGCTTCGACATGCCCGCCTGGCGCCCGGCCGCCTTTCGCGGGCCCGACGTGACCACGTACCTGAGCGGCACCTACACGCTTCGCGACGGAAGCCGGCAGACCGGGCCGCTCCTAGTCACGTTTCCACACGGCGAAGGCACGGTCGTGTTCACGTCGTTCCACAACGAGGCCCAAAACACGGAGCTGGAGCGGGAGCTTCTCCGGTACCTCGTGTTCACGACCGTCACCGCCCGGGAGCAGCGGCGAATCAAGCGGACGATGGTGCGGGGCGGCTTCTCGCCGGCGGAACGAAACCTGCTGAGCGCATCCTCCGCGAGCAGGCCGGTCAGGATGACCTACCGCTGCGAGCAGATCGGCTCGCTCCAGTTCGTGCTCGGGTTCGAAGCGCAGGGGGCCGAGCTCCGCCTGAGGGTCGTCGGCCCCGGCGGCGAGCAGTTCGAGAAGCAGGGCACGAAGACGTTCACCATCGAGATCGACGACGCACGGCGCGGGCCCTGGCAGTACTCCATCACCCCGATCAAGATCCCGTACGAAAACTTCCCCTACACGCTCACGGTGGGGGAGAAGTAATCGTTGCGATCAGCCACCCACCTGGTAGCCGATACGCCGGCTCCCGGCGGTCGGTTTGGGCATGGGAGAAGGGGTTGGGGGTAAGACTGCTTCGGGCGTCGTCTCGGCCGACGGATAAGACGGATAATCCGTCGGTTCAAGCGAGTGAGCCGGGCGATCCGGCCCGGGTAAGTCATCCTCGTCGATCTGGTCGAGCCGAGACGTCTCCTCGTCCCAGTGTCCCCGCCAATGGTCGAAGTCCCACGTTTCCGCGGGGATCGCCGGGTCGAGGGGACGAACGGTCCAGAAATCGGTGAATCCCTGGTACACGTTGTGGTCCCCCACCCAGGAAACCCGCTCTCGCGACGGCTCCATGACGGCGACGCCCACCTGCTCCACCAAGGAGACCTCGGGCCTGGATAAGACGAGCGTGTTGGCACAGTAGACGTGCAACGGCAGTTGATAAGGAGCGAACTCGCTGTGCTCCAGCCGGCAGAGCCCCCCGTCGGCCACCGCCGTGAGGTGCCGGAGGTTGATCTCGATGATCTCGCCCGGCTGGGGGCTCCGCTCCCCTCCTTCCGAGACCAGCAACTGCTCCGTGGTGACGAAAAATCCGTTCGTCCAATCTACGCGCACGGGCCGGAGGTCCTCGATCGCGAGGAAAGCGGCCTCGCCACGGACCACGCAGTCGACCAGCTCGACCGCCACGCGTTGGGCCGCATCGCTTGGCTTGTCGTCCAACAACAGGCCGCTGCCCGGCGCCGCCTTCAGACGGAGAAACGCCACCTCCTGATGATAGGCCGCCCGCAGGTCGGAAGCGTTCCGGATCGTCAGCCGGGAGTTCTCGAGCTTCAGTTGCCGGCCCTGCCCCAGGTCGAAAAGCGACCAGCGGTCGCTGGGCAATTCCCGGGGCAACTCGAACTCAATCTGCACGTCGGTGAGCGTCAGCCGGCTGCCAATCAGAGCAATCATGCTGCGGGGGTAGCCGATCGGATCGATCTCTGCCGGGCGAAAGGCCACGACGGGCTCATACTCCTTGTTCGGGTCTTCGGCCGTTTTGGCTGCGCGAATCGTCAGATCCAGATTCGCCAGCTCCAGCGGCTCTTCCTCCAGCCGGCCGTTGAAGCGCAATTCGATGACGTCCCCGGGACGGGCGGCGGCGCAGGCGGCACTGAGCGTCGAGAAAACGGGGGCACCTTCGCCCGCCGGGTCGACAACCAGCACCGCGTTGCCTTTCGGGGCAGGCTCGACCGAGGGCTGGGCATCCGCCGGCTCGGCGGTGACGCCGGAGGCCGCGGTCAACTCTCCCCGGTCGGGCCCCGCCGGCGACGATGGCACAAGCCCCGAAGCCAACTGCTCCGGCAGAGCCACCCCGCCGTCAAACAGCTCGGGTCGCAACCCCGTCGCGTTGCGGCCTGACATGAGAGTGCTCAGCGGGTTGGATCCGGCCAAGCCCCGCGGGCTTGCCACGCCGCCCTTCTCGGGCGACCCGGTTGGCCCATGGGACGCGGCAGCCGGCAACGGTCCCGTGCCAGGCGGAGGTGTCTCGGCCGAGCCGACCTTTTCGCGGGCGGGCTCCGGGGCCGGAACGGGCTTCGCCAGCGGCCCCTCGGACTCGGGAGCCGGCACTTGCTTGTCCGGGCTCACGCCGCCCGGCGATGGCTTCTCCTTGGGGCGCGGCACCTCAGCGCTCCAACCCTGGAGATCGCCGGACCAATTCGGCCACGACCGTTCGGCCTCCTCGGCTGACGAGGCCCAGAAGACTTGCAGCAGCGTCACGATTACCAGGAGCGCGGCAGTCGGGGCCATCCAGGGAAGGTGGCGGCGGAGGAGACTGCCCCGCCGCTCCTCCGGCTCGGACCACGCCATCTGTCCCGCTCCCAGCGGACGCAAGCCGATCTGTTCGGCCAACGAAAGCAGCGCCTCGATCAGCTTGCCCGAGTCCTGGTAGCGCTGACGAGGCTCCTTGGCCATCATCTTCCGCAGGACCCGCGACACCTCGTCCGGCAAGTCGGGACGGAACTGCCGGACGTCGGGCGGATTGATCTCCTGGTGCTGCAAGAGCTTCTGAAGCACCGTCCCTTCGGGAAACGGAGGGCGCCCGGTCAACATGAAGAAGAGCGTGCAGCCGAGCGAGTAGATGTCGCTACGGGCATCGGCGTTTCGCGGATCGCGGGCTTGCTCGGGCGAGATGTAGTCGAACGTGCCCAACGTGACGCCGCTGGCGGTCAAGTCGGCGGACGACGTCCCCAGCTTCTGCATCCGGGCCAGGCCCATGTCGATCAGCTTGGCCCGACCTTCGGACGTGATCAGGACATTGGAGGGTTTGATGTCGCGATGGACCACGTTGCGGCTGGCGGCGTGGGCCAGCGCCTCGGCCACCTGCAACGTGTAGCTGAGGGCCTCGGCCAGCGACAATGCCCCTTTCTGCGCAACCAGGTCCCGGATGTTCGTCCCCTCGACGAACTCGAAGGCGATGAACGACAGACCGTTGTCCTCGCCCACGTAAAACACCTGAGCGATACTCGGGTGGTTCAAGCGGGCGGCGGAGCGGCCCTCGTTGCGGAACCGCATCAACGTTTCCAGGTCGCCCGCCTGCTGGCGGGACAGGACTTTCACGGCGACGGTTCGCCCCAGGCGGGTATCCAGCGCGCGGAACACCCGACCCATCCCCCCTCCGCCGACGTATTCGAGCAACTCGAAGTGCTCCAGCCTTGCACCGGGGGGAATGTCGCTCGGTTGGACCTTCGCGCGGGGCCCGGGCGGCGACATGGACAGAGGCGGGCGCTTGGAGATGACCGTCGGTTGGTCCTCGGGCCGCGCAAAGACAGCCTCGGCCGGCGCCTGGCGATGTTCCGCCGTCGAGCCCTCCTGGAGGTCTTCCTCCGGGGAGGGGCCTTCTGCCTGAATGCGTGAGGTCGAGTCACTCATCGATGGTTGGCCGCCGGTCCGCCCACAAGATCCAGCCGACCACCTCATGCCTCTTCGGTGGTCCCTCCGACGGGAGTACCGTCCCTCGATCAAGCGGGGCGAACGCCCAGAAGAAAAGGTATTTGCCGGCGTCCCGTAAACTCCATTCTACTAACGTCGGGTGAAGCGGTCAAACTCCGGTGGGGGGCCCCGACAGGCCTGTTTCTGGTCCGAACACTTCGATCCGCGCGACAGACGACTGTGATCGATGGCCGCCGCGGCTTCTCCGCAGCCCGAAATCGACGCCCCGGCTCGTTGATGGAGAGGGGCGCGGCCTCGTATAATGCGGCCTGCGTTGCCTGAGGCATTTCGAGACATCGTCCAAAGGGACGACACGCGTGCAAGCTTATTCGAGGGACCATGCCATGAGAGACTCTATCGACCGTCGCCGTTTCCTGAAGACGACCGGCACACTGGCAGCCGGGCTGGGGTTGGCCGGGCTGGGCGCCTCGCCCGCTCCGGCTGGGCTGCTCGCCAAGGGCGCCCCCAACGCCGAGAAGCTCGGCTGGCGGTTGGGATGCCAGGCGTACAGCTTCAACCGGTTCACCTTCTACGAAGCCGTCGAGAAGATCGCCTCGATCGGTCTGCGCTACGTGGAGATGTATCCCGGCCAGACGCTCTGCCAGGAGAAGCCCGACGTGCGGACCAACGACTCCATGTCCGTCCAGGTCCGCAAAGAGCTTCTCAAGAGGCTGGCCGACGCCGACGTGAAGCTCGTCTGCTACGGGGTGTGCGGACTGCCGAACAACGAGGAGGCATGCCGCCGGACGTTCGCATTCGCCAAGGACATGGGCATCGAGACGATCGTCTCCGAGCCCCCGTTCGAGGCCTTCGACTTGATCGAGAAGCTCTGCGACGAGTACAAGATCAGCGTCGCCCTGCACAATCACCCGGAGCCCTCCCGCTACTGGAATCCGG
>CAZDHR010000053.1:18100-24463 GCA_964505295.1 uncultured Planctomycetaceae bacterium | reverse complement strand
ATGGGGGTCGTAGTCGTCGGTAAGCTCGTCGAGCAGCTCGGCGACGTAGTAGCCGGCGTACAGACTGGACAAGTTACGGCCGGCCGGTCGAAACCGCCGCTGGAGCTTCGCTTCGGTCACCAGGTCGAGGGCGTCAGACGATTTGCGGAGGAAGACTATTCGACAGAGGGCCAAGAGGTCAATAGCAGACTCGAAAGGGCCCTTGGGCAGTCTCGCTCCCTTCGCCAAACCCCGTACTTTTCCAAACTCCCGCGTGAACAGCGTCACCACCAAGCTCGTTTCCATGAACTCGACGGTCCGCAGCACAATGGCGCTAGCTTTTTCGGCAGGCATGGCTGGTTAGATTAGCGAAACCGGAGCAGACGCCCGGAAAACCCCGGCCGCTGGCGCGAGGAGTCAGTACGTCTCGACGGCCAGCTCGGGGATGCTCTTGAAGTGTGCCGGATTCCGCGTCACCAGGCAATGGCCCGCGGCCATCGAGGTGGCGGCGATCAGCACGTCCATGTCGCCGGCGGGCTTGCCAATCGTCTGCAGGTGGGCCGTGATTTGCCCAAACAGACGAGCCGCCCGGCCATCGAAATCGAGGACGCCGAAATCGTCGGCGACGGCCTGGATCGCACGTTCTTCCCGCTCCGGATCGTCGGACCGCTCCACGCCGACATAGAGCTCGGCGAGGTTGAATCGGGTGGTGGCGAGCCCCTCGTTCCGGCTGACCAATTCCCGCACCTTGTCCAACGCGCGCGTCTTCCATTTCCCGCCGGGGCGAGCAAGGTCGACCAGCACCGTGGTGTCGAGACAGGCCACTACCGCTTCCTTTTCGAGGGCTGGTGCCGATTTCGGACCTGTTCCTCGACGGCCTCAATCGCCGCCCGGCTCATCGAGACGTCGCGGAGCCTTTTGCCGTAGGCCTCCAAGTCAAGTGGCGCCTGCACCGTCCGCTTGATCGTCTGGCTGAATGATTCCCCGTTGCCCTGAACGGCTTTGAGCCGCTCGTAGGCCTCCAGGTCGAGAGTAATGGTCTTGGTTGCCATCGCGGCTGCTCCGGTGCTCGTGTACATGCATGTACACATAGTCTATGAAGCGACCTTTTTCTGGTCAAGTCTCCGTAGAGAGCGGATCGCCTCGCCGACATCGAGGAGGCCAATGACCGTTGCGGCCCCGAGCCTCAATCCCTCGGGCGCGGTCCCCTGCGGGTGGGCCGCGGCCGATCGAGCGAACATGGACTCTACGCCGTCTCCCGCTTCGGCCGGTCGAGGATCTCGATCCGCACCCGTTCGATGCGGCGGCGGGTGGCTTCCAGCACGGTGATACGGACGTTCTGCCAGACGAGCTGCTCCTTGACGGTGGGGACGTGGCCGAGCTCCGTGAAGACGAAGCCGGCGATGGTGTCGAAGTCGCCGTCGTCGGGGAGCTCCAAGGCGAGGCGCTCGTTGATCTCGTCGACGTGGACTTTGCCCAGGGCCTCGGCGGTTCGGTCGTCGATCTCGCGGATGCCGTCGACGAGGTCTTTGTCCGACTCGTCGATGATCTCGCCGACGATCTCCTCGAGCACGTCCTCCATCGACACGAGTCCGGAAACTCCCCCGTACTCGTCGAGCACCACGACCATGTGGTTTCGGGTCACCTGAAACTCCTGGAGGAGCACGTCGACGGGCTTGGTTTCGGGCACGAAGACGGGGTCTCGCAGAAGCGACGTCCAGGGCTTGCGGCGCTCGTCGGGCCCCTTGGCCAGCTCGGGCAGGAGGTCCTTCGTGTAGAGGATGCCGACGACGTCGTCGCGGTTCTTGTCGTGAACGGGAATCCGCGTGTGCCGGACCTTGACCACCGACTGGAGCATCTCCTGCCAAGAGAGCGAGACAGGCAGCGAGACCATGTCGGTCCGGGGAGTCATGATCTCGGAGACGACCACGTCGCTCAGCTCGATCACGCCTTCGATCATTTCCCGGGCGTCTTCCTCGAGCAGGCCCTCGCGATGTCCCTCGGTGACGATCGTGCGGATCTCGTCCTCGAACGATTCTTCGTCGGGGACCTCGGGCAACCGGCCGGCCACGCGGTGGAAGACCGTGTCGACGAAGTGGGCTCCCAACACCAGCGGGGCCAACAGCACGCTGACCGCCCGCCAAAACGGCCAGGTGTAGTACAGCAGCGGTTCGGCCCAAAGGCGTGCGACGGCCCAGGGAATCCAGATCTCGGCCGCTAGAAGCATCGGGGCGCCCACGGCGATGGTGGCGACCAGCAGCGTCCAGCTTATGGGCCCGTCGGCCTGAAGCTCGAGGCAGACCCAGAACGTGGCGGAGGTGATCAACTCCGCGGTGGCAATCACCTGGAGGGTTTCGGCGGCCAAGCCGGCCTGGTCGTATTGCTTGAGGATCTGACCGAGCCGGTTCCGCGCATTCCGGCGGGCGCAGATCTCCTCAAGCTCGTGGCGGGAGAACTCGGCCAGCGACCTGGCTCCGATCGCGGCCAGGCACGTCAGCACCAGGCCGCCCACGGCGAGCCAGAAGACGAAGTCGGGACTCACGGGAGTTGGGTTCCTCCGGAAGTTGGTCGGGCGGACCGGGCGGCGGGATCCGGCTCGCGGTCGGCGTCGTCGTGCTCCTCGTATCGCGGCTCGAGCCCGAAGCGCCCCAGGCACGCCCGTTCCCGGGCCTGCATGGCGGCGCGGTCGTCGGGCGTCCGGTCGTCGTGGCCCACCAGGTGGAGCGTGCCGTGGATCACGTAGAGGAGCAGCTCGTCGGCGGCCGACCAGGCGAAGCGGGGGGCGGTGCGGCTTGCCGTGTCGGCGCTGACGACGACTTCGCCCTCCAGGCGCTCGGCCGAACGCTCCAGGACAAAACTGAGTACGTCGGTCGGATCGTCGTGGCTCAAATACTGCCGATTCAACTGGTGGATCGTGGGATCGTCGACCACGGCGACGCTGATCTCGGCTTGGCCAATCGACGCCTCGTCGAGGATCATCCGCACGGCCTCGTCGAGCCGAGCCTCGTCGACCGGAAGCGCCGTTTGCCGGTTGGTGACGTGGATGATGATCACTTTGGGTTCATGTTGGAGGTTGAGGGTTGAGGGTTGAGGGTTGAGGGATCATCGCTATTGCGGGAGCGGTGGAGGGAATGGTTGGCTGCGAGGTCGTAAGCCGTGTCCGGCCGATGCGTCCGGGCGTTGTCCAGGAGCCAGCATCGGGCGGCGTCCATCATGTTTCCTTGGCCCCTCATCCTTCATTATCCCTCATCTCTCAACCCTCAACCCTCAACCCTTCACGCAGTTCTCTGGTCGGGGTATTTGATACGGCCGTGGTAGTTGGCCACGAGGGACTTGACGACGCTTTGCTCGACGGTGCGGAGTTGCGGGAGGCTGAGGCCGCTTTCGTCGAACTGGCCGTCTTGGAGCTTTCGGTCGGTGACTTCGCGGACCACGCTTTCGATCCGCGCCGGGGCGGGATCGACGAGCGAGCGGCAGGCGCTTTCGGCGGCGTCGGCGAGCATCAGCACGCCGGCTTCCCGGGTCTGCGGTTTCGGTCCAGGATAGCGGAAAGTGCTCTCATCGACGCCGTTCCCGTTCGGGTCGGAGCGGCTCTGCTCGTTCGCCCGATCGAAGAAGTACTCGACCAGCGTGGTGCCGTGGTGCTGTTCGATCAACTGGACGATGGCGTCGGGGAGCTTGTGCTGTCGGGCGAGGTCGGTGCCGTCCTTGACGTGGGCCACGATCACCAGGGTGCTCATGGCCGGGACGAGCCCGTCATGGCAGTTGTCGCCGGACGGCTGGTTTTCGATGAAGTAGACGGGCTTGAGCATCTTGCCGATGTCGTGGAAGTAGGCGCCGACGCGGACCAGAAGCCCCCACGCGCCGATGGCGTCGGCGGCGGCCTCGGCGATCGAGCCGACGATGATCGAATGGTTGTAGGTGCCCGGCGCCCGGTTGACGAGCTTCTGCAACAGGGGATGCGAGACGTCGCCGAGTTCCAGGAGGCTGATGTCGGTGAGCACTCCGAAGAGCCGCTCGATGAAGAACAGCAGCCCGGCAATCAGGAAGCCGGCCGCGAGCGCGAAAAGGGCGGTCACCCCTGCGGCTTCCAGCAGCGCCGGATTGATCGGCTGGTTGTCGATGATCGCCACGGCGATCGAGAGCAGGAAGGCGGCCAGGCCGGCGAACGCACCCACGTAGATCAACTTGCTGCGGTTGCGGATCCGCCCCAGCGGGAGGATGGCCGTGGTGGTCACGCCCATCAGGACCAACGCCGATCCCAGGCCCTGCCCGAGACCCATCACCAAGATCGTGGTCGCCACGCCAACGAACAACAGGGCCAACTGCCGGCGGTACGCGATGGCCACGGTCTGGCCAAAAAAGACGAGAGGGAGGATCTCTGCTCGCCATGCATCCCCGGCCATCCAGTACGCCACGGCAATCGTGGCCACGGCAATCGCCAACACCAGGCCCAACGGCCGGATGTTCACGATCAGACGCCGCTCGCGCGTGGACAGGTAGAGCCCGCAAAGGGCAAGCAGGCTCATGATAATCGTCACCACCGCCAGGGCGCGAGCGAGCATCTGGACCGCGGAGCGTTGCGCGATCCATTCTTCGTGCTCCGCGCGCAATGCCCGGACCTGCTCCTTTCGCAACGGTTGCCCCGCTTCGGCCAACGTTTGCCCGGCCTCGTACTCGACGATCGCCGGCCGGACGGTTGCGTCGGTCACGTCGGCATCGGAGATGGAGACTGGAAACGGGACACGGGCGACCAGGTCGCGCGAGGGGGCGTAGTCCTTGCGGTAGACGAACGGTGGGTGCCAGCCGCGAATGACGACGCAGAGCAGCAGGGCCGCCGCCACGCAGAGGCCGATTCGCACCAGGACGTCGTTACGGCGGAGACTGGCCCCCAGCCGCTTCCAGAAGCCGGGCGGCAGCTCCAGCGCGGCAACGCGTTCCGATCGTGTCCTCTTCTGGCCGCCGGTGGTCATGGTGCAAGTCGCGTGCTCTCTTAGCGATTCTTTTTCCGAGGCCGCTCGTACGCGTCGACGATCGCCTGGACCAACGGATGCCGGACGATATCGGCCCGGGTGAGTTCCACGGCCCCCAAGCCCTTGATTCCGCGCAATCGTGTCGCCGCGTCGATCATGCCGCTACGGGTTTGGGGAGGGAGGTCGACCTGGGTGGTATCGCCGCAAACGACGATCCTGGAGCCGTGGCCCATCCGTGTCAAGAACATCTTCATTTGCGAGACGGTGGTGTTTTGCCCTTCGTCGAGGATAATAAACGCCTCGTTGAGCGTGCGGCCCCGCATATAGGCCAAAGGGATCACCTCGATCAAATCCTCGTCGGTGTACCGACGGATCATCTCGTGTTCCATCATTTCCCGCAGGGCGTCCGTCAGCGGACGCAGATAGGGATTGATCTTGGCCTGCATGTTGCCCGGCAAAAACCCCAGGCTTTCTCCCGCCTCGACGGCCGGGCGGACCAGGACGATCTTGCGGATCCGATCCGCCTTCAAGGAGGCCACGGCCATGGCCACCGCCAGATAGGTCTTGCCGGTTCCCGCCGGGCCGGCGCAGAAAACCAGATCGCTCCGGCGCATCGCCTCGACGTACTTGGCCTGGCCGGGACTGCGAGGCCGGATCTGCCGGCCGGTATACACTTCCAGGGGCTGGGTGGCCGAGTAGGATCGGCCGAGGCGGACTTCGGCCAGGGCGCGAACCACGTCGTCCGGTGCGATGACCCCATGACGGTTGGCTTGGGCCTGGAGTTGTTCGAGGACCTCCGTGGCGGAGGCGACGGCTTGCTCATCCCCTTCCACGTGGATCCGGCCGTCGCGCGCCGAAATCGTCACGCCCAGCGCGTCGCGGATTTTCCGCAAATGCTGATCGCAGGCGCCGAACAGGACCACGAGCGCCTTGGAACTGACCACCGAAATGGTTGTTTCGCTCATCAAAATCGATGCCGGCACGCTGGCCGGCCCAACCCCGCGGGAAGACCCTCCCTAAACACTCTACTATAGCTGAATTGCGGCGGGGAGCACCAGATCCGCAAAGGCGATTTTCCTAAGCCGTTGTTACAACGAGAGTTACAGAATCCCGACCAAGTGGAGACAAGGCCGACTCTCGTCTGGTGAGCGTCGCAAGGGAACATGGCATCGAGATCAGCCAGGCATCCTTCTGTCAGTGGGGGCGCGCGGATGCTCAGAAATCATCTAGGCCCGCGATGTACGTATTACAGTGTGGGCAAATGCGCATCCCCACGTCAATCTCCTGGTTGCAGTGAGGGCAGCTCTTTTTCGGAGGGGAGGGCCCGCCGCCCACGGTCCCGGCTTCCCCCTCCGGAGAGACCTGGTCCTTCAGAGCACGTGGCGTGTCGGCAGCCGCCAGATCCGATACG
>CAZDHR010000053.1:0-18090 GCA_964505295.1 uncultured Planctomycetaceae bacterium | reverse complement strand
TGCTCGGATCGTAGGCCCCGAGGATACCCATGATCGCGTCTTCAGAGAGCTGGTCCTCGGATGGCTTGGGCACGCGAACCCGGGACTTGCACACCGGACAAAGCCCCGTCTTTCCGGCGTATTCATCCGAGATTTTCAGCACGTGCCCGTTCGGACAAACGACCTGGATCGACATGGAGAGTCCCTCCAGCGGTCCCCGGACAACGAGGGTGGCCAACCCCATTGCCCGTTGTACCGTCCGCGTCTCCCCTCTGCCGTCTCTCGATCCGACAGCATGAAGACAATCCGGGAACGACACGATGCCGCGTCGCGCCGAGTGCAACCGAGCAATCTCTGCGCACACCCAACGGACCGCTCTGGCGCGTCACCCCCCGGCGACAGACGGCCGACTCACCCTGATATGATAGTCGCCCCCATGCCTGCGGGAAACCTCTACCGGCCGATTTTCTTGACGGAGAGGAGACCGCCATAACCCGATAAGGGGGGGCGGTCCGGGGCCATGCGTCAGCCGACCAAGCCGAAGGCCCAGCACACATACGCGACGGGAGCGGCCAGAATTGCCGAGTCGAGCATGTCCAGGACCCCCCCGAAACCGGGTACCCAATCGCCGGAGTCCTTGAGCTCCACGTCGCGTTTGATGAGTGATTCGGCCAGATCGCCGAACACGCCGGTGATCCCGACCAACAGCCCGAACGGAATCCATCCCCAATAGGGGCTTGCCGCGACTTCTCCGCCCCCGGCCGAGCCGGTTGGGAACAACCACTGGAGACTTTCGAAGGCCGGGAGCCAGCGGAACGTGGCCCAGGCGCCGACGCAAGCGAAAACCAACGCCCCGATTGCCCCCTCGATGGTCTTGCCGGGGCTCAGCCCGGGGGCCATCTTGCTCCGCCCGATCAGTCGGCCGACCGCATATGCTCCCGTATCGCCCATCTTGACTACCACGAGCGGCGACACGAGCGCGCCGAGGCCCCAGGTCAACCGGAGTTGAACCAGGAAGCTGAGCAACAGTCCGACGTAGACCATGGCGAACACGGCGGCCGCCACGTTTACCATCGCCCCGCCCGGCCTCTCGTACCGGAGCACCTCAACGAAGAAGACCAGCATCAATCCGGCCGCCAACGCGAACAACGTCCAGTCGCTCGGCGTCGTGTCGAATTTCTCCTCCACGTCGTACGCAAACCGGTAGCAGAGCGGCGAGATCCAACTGCTGGTGACCACCAGCAGACTGCCGAAGTAGACGACCCATTGCACCGGGCGCACCCCGCCGGCACCCGCCAGACGGAGCACCTCGCGAACGGCCAGCACCACGAACACGACCAGAACGGGGAACATGGCAATCCCGGGGACCCCGGAGTCGGGTTCCCCGGGGATCCCCGTCACTCGCTCCAGCCAAGAATCCACCCAACACAGGCCCAACAAGGCCGCGACGATCAGAATCCCGAGGGGTAGTCGCCAGCGAAGCATGGCAGTGTGGGCACGTGGTTAATGGGGAATGCTGAATGATGAATGATGAATGATGAATGATGAATTACGTGGGAGGACCGTGCGGACCACGCAGGGAGTCGCCAAGTTGTGTCGTCGTCGGATCGCGACTCTGGCTCCCACGGATCGTCTTGATACGCCGCAGTCGCCTTGTGGGGCGGAGAGGTCGGTCATTCATCATTCATCATTCATCGTTCAGCATTCATGTTTATCACTATCTGTTCAGTCCGCCGAAGCGTCGGTCGCGGGCGGCAAACTCGCGGATCGCCAGATGGAGTTGCCGTTCGTCGAATTCGGGCCAGCAAGCCTCGGTCACCCAGATCTCCGCATAGCTGATCTGCCACAACAGGAAGTTGCTCACGCGCATCTCGCCGGCCGTGCGGACCAGCAGGTCGGGGTCCGGCATGCCGGCCGTGTACAAGTGGGAACTGAGTGTCTCTTCCGAGATCTCGTCGGGGCTGAGCTTGCCGGCTTCGACCTGCCGGGCGATCCGACGGACGGCGTCGAGCAGCTCGCCCCGGGCGCCGTAGTTGACCGCAAGACACAGGCGCAGGCCCCGGTTGTCGGCGGTCATGTCGACCGTCTTGTCCATTTCCCGCAGCACGGCTTCGGGGATGCCTTCGCGGCGGCCAATGATGCTGACCCGCACGTCGTTTTTCATGATCGTGGTGCGCTCCTCGATCATGTACTGTTCCAGCAGGTGCATGAGGAAATCGAGCTCCGGCTGGGGGCGTTTCCAGTTCTCGCTGGAAAGGCAGTAGAGGGTCAACTGTCGGATGCCGAGGCGGGTGCATTCCTCGGTCGTGCGACGGACGCTGGCGACGCCGTGGCGATGCCCCTCGATCCGCGGCAGTCCCTGGCGCTCGGCCCAGCGTCCGTTGCCGTCCATGATGACGGCGATGTGTCGGGGACGCCTCTCCCGCGGCACGTCGTCCAGACCATCGGCAATCGTGGCTGACGACTCGGACATCACGCTCCCCGGGGAGATTCCTTTCCGGCGAAGATCGTCTGTTCGCGCTCCGGGCCCACGGAGGCGATTTCCACGGGCCGGCCCACAAGCTCGCTGATCCGCTCCAGGTAGCGGCGGGCGTTCTTCGGCAGGTCGTCCTTGCAGCGGACGGCGGTGATTTCCTGCTGCCACCCGGGTAGGGTCTCATAGATCGGCCGTACGCGGCGGAGGTCGTCCACGTGACTGGGGAAATGGGTGATCCGCCGGCCGTCGAGTTCATAAGCGACGCAGATGCTCAACTCCGGCAACCGGCTGGGCACGTCCAGGAGCATCACGGCCAACGCGTCGACGCCGCTGAGCCGAGCCGTGTATCGCGTGGCGACCGCGTCGAACCAGCCGCAACGCCGCGGCCGGCGGGTGACCGTGCCATATTCGTTGCCCGCCGCGCGGATGTGCTGCCCGATTTCGTTGTCCTGCTCGGTAGGAAACGGGCCGCCGCCGACGCGAGTCGTGTAGGCCTTGAGGATGCCGATGACCTTGGTCACGTATCGGCCGGGCACGCCCGAACCGCTCGAGACGCCTACGCCGGAACTGTTGCTGCTGGTGACGAACGGGAACGTGCCGTGATCGATGTCCAGAAGCGCCCCTTGAGCCCCCTCGAACAGGATCTTCTTTCCGGCGTCGACGGCGTCGAGCAGGTAGGCGGTGGTGTCGGCGACGAACGGCTTGAGCCGCTCGGCGTAGCCCGTGTAGAGATCGCAGATTTCCGCGGCGTCGAGGCTGCCCGCGCCGGTCTCGCCGTCCAGGCAGGTCAACATCTCGTTCTTGGCTTGGGTGATTTGCTCGATGCGTGGGCGGAAGTCATTGCGGTACATGTCGCCGAGGCGAACGGCGAAGGAGCGGCCCACCTTATCGCGATAGCAGGGGCCGATGCCCCGCAGCGTCGTCCCGATCGCCTCGCCCCCGGTGCATCGCTTGTCGAAGAGCGAGTCCTCTCGGAAGTGCCACGGGAAGATGACGTGAGCCCGATCGCTGAGCATCAGGTTCTTGCCGATGGTGACGCCGCGGGCCACGAGCGAGTCGATTTCCTCGAGGATGCTGGCGGGGTTGATGACCACGCCGCCGGCCACCACGCATTGGACGTGGCTGCGGAAGATCCCGCTGGGGATGAGCGACAGCTTGTAGGTTTCCTCGCCGGCGACGACCGTGTGCCCGGCGTTGGCCCCGCCTTGATAGCGGACCACGATATCATGTTCTTCCGTCAACAGGTCGACGATCTTGCCCTTCGCCTCGTCTCCCCATTGCAGACCGATCACACAGGTGGCAGCCAACGCTTCAACCCTCAACGACTACGGGCAACTACCCCGAATTGCCGGCACCGAGTCTTCCCAAACGCACCAATCTAGCATCCCGGCAGCAGCGCCGTCAATAAGCGATCGGACAGGGCAGAGGTTTGGAGATAAAGCAGTGCTAGCATTCCCGGTAGTACCTATGGTGGTAGGGATATGGTTCGTATACTCCAGAACCAAGGGTACGATGCCCCTTCCAAATAGTGCTGCCGATTCTACCCGTACGTGGGGATTCTTGCCTCGAACGGCCGGTTACCGATGCATGCAGTGCTTTATCTCCAAACCTCTGTGCCGAGTCGGGCGTCGGGAACCGGCTTTCGCCGCATTCCGGTCGGCAAGTTGCCGAAAGACGCGGGTCGCACTCTCTCCAAGACGATTCCACGAGCAGATGGCGCCCCCCCGTGGGGGGCATGCCGCCCGCGACGCACCGGCGCAGCTTGTGGGAGGAAACCGGTTCGTCGGCAAGCGGGCGCCGGCGACGAGTGCGCCACGTATTGCGGTTTGCGCCATGACGAGGGTCGACCGTCGCGGGCTGGTTCGGGTCGTTTCCGATGGTGGGCAGGTTGAATATCCCTTCGTCGCCAGCGGCGTGGTGCTCGACGGAAGGCTACTGCCCGACGCCGTCGTCTCATTCATGCCCGCCAACGATGGCAGCATCCCTTCGTTGGGCATCGCCGACAGTCGCGGCGTCTACACCCTCCGGCAGGCGTCCGACGTGTGCAGTACCGCGCGTGGTGTGGTCGGTGGTCGAGCGAAGCCCGGCAAGGGCCGTTAGTGTTTTCCTGGTCGTTACAGGGCCCCCTGTTTCCCTGGTCTATCTGCGGCGGAACTGGACGCGTCGTCGGCGACGAGTTCCACCGCTCGGTTGCCGTACGTTTGCCCTTGCCTCGAAGTCTCCGGCTTCGGTTGTCGGCTACGATGGTTCACGGCGTTTCCGTTTTGGTGACGTGCTGGTGAAACTCGAATGCGCGAAGCGAAGTACGTTCAACGATCGCTGGCGAAGGCTTGCGTGAGAAAGCCCGACCGGTGCGATTGGCTTGACGGCTTGATCGGATTGCGGAGAATGTTGCCTATTGGGGGCGTCGCGCCCGCACTGGAGAAGGAGTCGCCCCGTCTTTCTGCCCTTGTGAAGGAGAACAGGCATGTTTCTCTCCCGCAGGAGTCTCCGCGGATCCTCTTATCGCGTTCTGATCTTGTCGTGCTTCGTGTGGCTGGCCGCGTGGTCGGTCGCCGGAGCCGCTGAGCCGGCCGTCTGCGTCTGGCTGGAAGCCGAGTCGCCGGAAGAGGCCAACTTCGAGATCGAGCCCTGGGACAATGGCAGTCCGCGGATCTTCTCGGGCGGGCAGTGGTTCACGCACACGCTCGACAAGAACGAGGTGGAAACGAAGATCCCCGAGGGAGGCTTCTCACTCCAATACTCGTTCGAGGTTGCGGAAGCCGGGCCCTATGAGTTCTGGGCGCGCGTGGGGTACGAAGGCGTTCGCGCGCCGCTCGAGTGGCAGCTCGACTCGGGCCCGTGGCAGCCGGTCGGGCCGGAAGTCGAGACGACCAATCTCGTCGAGGTCGGCCCGTGGTGTGAGCTGGCCTGGCTTCGCGTCGGGTCGGTGAGCCTGAAGCCAGGCGAACGCACACTCCGAATCCGCTATCGCACGCCCGGGCCCGACGGACGGCTCCTGATCGGCCTCGACTGTCTGGTGTTCAGCCAGGGCCAGGGCGGTTTTGTGCCGGAGATGGCGCTGCGACCGGGCGAGCCGTACGACGATCAAGTCGACCGCGACGCCCGCGAGCACGTCTTCCGCTTCGCCGGCGATGCTCCGGCTGCGCCCGGCGCGCGGGCCGAGCTGCCGCTTGACGGGCTTTGGGAAGTCGCCCGGTACGACGACCCGGACATGGACCAGAACACGTACGAGCCGGTCGAGCAGTTGCCGGAGCCGAGCGAGTATCCGCTTCGCTGGATGGGGGTCGAGGTGCCGGGCGACCTGGCGCGCCGGGCCGAGCTGCGGATGGCCCACCGGCTGTTCCTGCGGACGCGGGTCGAGGTGCCGTCCGAGCTGGCCGGCCGGGGATTCCACCTGCATTTTGGCGGCACCTGCTGGATCGCCAGCGTGATCGTCAACGGCGAGTTCGTCGAGGGCCGCCAGTCGGTGCTCGTGCCGTGGGATTGCGACGTGACCGCCCACCTGAAGCCGGGCGAGACGAACGAGATCGTCGTGGGGATCAAAAGCCCTTGGTACGCGATGGCCCCCCAAGCGCGGACCACGACGGTCAACCGGCTTCGCAACGTCCCCGCGACTCACCTGCGATGGGCCCAGTTCGTCGACGCCATCTATCCCTCCTCCAAGGGCGAGGGGCAAGGGCACCAGACCGGCATCGTCAACCCGGTGAAGCTGGTCGCGACCGGGCCCGCCTATACGTCCGACGTGTTCGTCCGCACCAGCGTGGCCGGCAAGCGACTCGACGCCGACGTGACCGTGGCCAACCCGACGGCCGACGCGGCCACGCTGAGCGTCACGTGCGAAGCGGTCGACGAGAAGACGGGCGAGGTGGGGAAGACGTTCGAGCCGGTCGAGCTGGCCGTCCCGGCCGAGGCGTCGAGGACCGTCTCGCTGGGGGGCGCCTGGCCCGATGCCAAGCTGTGGTGGCCGGAAGAGAACGCAGAGATCTACGTGCTGCGGACCACGATCCGACAAGGCGACAAGCCGATCGACGTCCACGAGCAGCCGTTCGGTTTTCGGGAGGTCACCTTCGAGGGCAAGCATTTTCTCCTCAACGGCGTCCGGTGGCACTTCTGGAACTGGGTCGACGTGGGCGACGCCGCCTCGGAAGCCGAGTGGCTCGAAAAATACCACGCCCAAAACGATCGCTTCCACCGCATCGCCGAAGACCACGACCGGCTGTTCGGTCATCGGGAGAAGGCCCTGGAGTTTTTCGACCGGAATGGGATTCCGGGCCGGCTGTCGACCTGCATCGACGGGATGTTCATCACCCACGACGCCGACAACCCGCTTGTCTGGGAGAACTTCGCCAATCACGTGCGCCAGGTGGTCAAGGCCTATCGCAACCACCCCTCGATCATGATGTGGAGCTTGGGGAACGAGCTGATGTTCGTCACGTGCCGCTTGCGGCATCACGCACGCTACCGGGAGCTCGAAGAGCGAGCGGCCGAGCTGAGCCGGATCGCCCACGAGCTGGACCCGACGCGCGGCAGCTTCCAGGACGGCGGCGGCGACCTGGGCGGCCTGATCGACGTGAACTGCCAGCACTACAGTTGGGAGACCGGTCAGCGTTTTCCCGCCTGCGCTTACCAGTACCAAACGCTGACCGACGGCCCGACACGGCCACGGCCTCGCGATCCGGAGGAGTTGTACATGTGGGACGGCAGGAAGCCGCTGGTGCTGGGCGAGGTGTTCTTCTACTCGGGCAACCCGTCGAAGATGGCGTGGGTCGGCGGCCCGGACGTGTTCCGCGGCAAGGCGCTGGCCAACCAGGCGGCCGCCCGATACGCCCGAATCGCCATCGAGGGCGCCCGCTGGCAGGACACGACGGCGATCTGCCCCTGGGTCCGCGGCTTGCCCGGGACCGAGGTCTCGTTCGAGCCCCGGGCGGTCTTCATCCGGGAGCACAACTCCTGTTTCGGCGCCAAGTCGACGATGAAGCGAACGCTGGGCATCTTCAACGACGGCCGCAACACCGACCCCTTGTTGCTCCAATACCGGCTCGTGCTCGACGGCGAGGAGGTCGACCACGGGCGGAGGCCGTACCGCGTCGCTCCTGGGCGGCACGAGACCGACGTGCTCCAGATCGAAATGCCGGCAACGAGCCATCGCAAGGACGGAGAGCTGCGCCTGGAGCTTTCGGCCGGCGACGAAGTCGTCTTCCAAGACAGCAAGCCGGTCAGCGTCCTCCCCCTGACGACCGGTCCGATCGCCGGGCTCGACAAAGACACGCTCGCCGTGGTCGACTTCCAGGACGGCTCGGTCATCCGTTGGCTGCGGAAGCTCGGGCAGCACTTCACCGACCTGCATTGGTCCGACGCGGTGCCCGCCTCGGCCAAGGTGGTCGTGGTCGGCCGAGGGGCGATCTCGCCCCGGAACAAGAAGGTGCTGGCCCCGGCGCTTCGCAGGGCGGTGCTGGCCGGCAAGACGGTCATCCTTCTGGAACAGAATGAGCCGCTGGAGAGGCACGATTTGCCGCTGGCCGGGATCGAGATCGCCGGTCTCAGCGAGCAGCGGCCGGAAAACCGCGAGGAGTTTCGAGAGGCCGGGGGCCGGTCCGGGTCGATCAGCTTTCCCGTGGCACCGGCCCATCCCGCGCTGGCCGGGCTCGCGCCGCGCGACTTCTTCACCTGGACCGACGACGAGGTGACGTTCCGCCTCAGCTACGCCACGCCCGCCACCGGGGCGATCGCCATCGTCCAGGCCGGAAACGAGCTGGACCTGGCGCCGATGATCGAGGTCCCCGTCGGGCAGGGGAGCTACCTGTTGAGCCAGATGGCCATCGGCGAGAAGCTGTTTAGCGAGCCGGTCGCCGACCGCCTGCTGGGCAACCTCCTGGTCTGGGCCGGCGCGCGGGGCGCGGCCGAGCCGGGCCGAACCCTCGCCTTCCGGGCCGACGACGACCAGCTCGAGGGCTTCCTGGCCAAAACCGGCCTCCTCTTCGAGACGGCCCCTCAGGTTGAAGCCGCCCTGGAAGGCGACGTGGCGATCGTTCGCGCCGATCCGGGCGCGCTCGACTGGCTCGCCGAGAACAAGCAGGCCGTGACCGAGTTCTGCACGGCGGGCGGCTGGCTGATGCTCGTCGGGCTCGACGAGAACGGGCTGGGGGCCTTCAACCGCTTGGTCGGCTTCGAGCACCGTCTGCGCCCGTTCCGCCGCGAAGCGGTCACGCTCGAAGACCCGGCCGAGCCGATGCTGTTGGGCCTGACCGACCGCGACGTGAGCATGCAGAGCGACGAGATGCTCGCCAAGTGGCTCCGCCTGCACTGGATCTCCGACCGCGTGTTCAGCGCCGTGGTCGACGGCCCGGAGATCGCCTCGTTCGGCGGCTCGGGTGAGCCGGTGGCCAAAGTCACCAACGGGATGACCAACGAGGACTTCTGGCAGTACATCTACTATTTGGACGCCAAGGATTCGTCGATCACGTTCGACTTCGGCCGGCCCGAGACGATCACCGCCGTGCGGATCAAGCCGACCGCCGCGCCGTACTACTTCCTCAAGGACGTGGAGATCCTGTTCGACGACGACGCGGCCAAGCCCGTCAAGTTCGCCTGCCAGCAGGTCGAAGGCATACAATCCGTGCCCCTGGAGCCGCGTGAGGCCACGAAGGTGACGATCGCGGTCAAGAGCCACTGGCCCGGCGAGTCGAGCAAAGAGCTGGTGGGAATCGACCTGGTCGAGATCGACCGCCGCATGCCGGCCGAGGCCGACGGCAAGCTTGCCCTGCTCACCAAGCCGGGCGGCCTGGTCAAATACCCCCTCGGCGAAGGCGGCATCCTCCTCAACCAGGTCGAATACGCCAAGGACGACACCGAGGAGAACGTCCAGAAAAAGCTCACCATCTACGCCAACCTGCTGCGCAACCTGGGGGCGGCGTTTGAGATGGCGGGCGTAGAATAGGCTGGATCGCGGCAGGAAGTCCGGACGATTCCTACGTCTCCCATCCTCACGTGAGGTGCGCGGATAACATTCGCTTTCCATCGTGCTTCCCATTTCGCATGAGCCAGGGAAAGGTTGTTGACACCCAGGTGGTCGATGTGATAGGAAGTACTTCGTGCGAGGAAGGAGAATCGGGACTTCGCGGGAGGGAGACAAACATGAGCGAGCTGGCGCAGGTCCTACAGGGAGTGCGGAAGAAGATCCGCCGCTATCAACAAGACGAACTCAATGAGCAGAACACGAAGACGGCGTTGATCCATCCCGTCCTTCGTGCGCTCGGCTGGGACGTTGGCGACCTTGAACAGGTTCAGCAGGAATACAAGCGAAGGCCGAGAGACAAGCCGGTCGACTACGCGCTGCTGCTGTTGAGGACCCCACGGCTCTTCGTTGAAGCAAAAGCGCTTGGACAGAATCTCAGCGACCGACGCTGGGCCAACCAGATCATGGGTTATGCCACTGTGGCCGGTGTTGAGTGGGTCGTACTTACTAACGGCGACGAGTATCGGATCTACAATGCTTGTGCCGCAGTTCCGATAGAAGAAAAACTGTTCCGGACGATCCGTGTGACCGATGACGATTCGCCATCAGAGGAGA
The DNA here is from genome assembly GCA_964505295.1 of uncultured Planctomycetaceae bacterium. Taxonomy (GTDB): domain Bacteria; phylum Planctomycetota; class Planctomycetia; order Pirellulales; family Thermoguttaceae; genus DATKZH01. The sequence continues at coordinate 8,062 of CAZDHR010000053.1, read as the reverse complement.
CGCTGCTACTTCTTTCAAAGGAGCAGGTGAGCGAGAATCAGATAGAGCTATTGTGGCAAGCGCAGTTCGTTGACCGTCAGATTCGCACGGCGCTTGAGACGCTATTCGCCGAGCCAGACGCGTCGCTCGTTCGATTGGTTCGGAAACACGTTGGAGAGCTGTCTCCGAAAGATGTGAAGGCAAGCTTGGCACGAGTCCAGGTTCGATTCGATTTTCCGATCGAACTAGCGATGGAAGTCGCAAGTATGGGCAGATCGAACACAACCCTCCAGAGACCTAGAGACAGACGAGCGAAGCCACGTACCAAAGGCGGATTCCCTGCCACGACTCGGAAGTTCCTGGATGCTGGCGTCAAGATGCGTGACGTCGCGGCGACGTTGATTCAGGAAGGCTTCCTTTCAGCCCCGCTCGAACTGACGGGAGAGTATCGTAGCCAGACGCTGAAGGCACGCCTTCTGCCAGACGGTGCGGTACTGTTCGGAGGAAAACGTTACAAGTCTCCGTCCGGTGCGGGCGCGCATGCAAAGGGCATGGTTACGGGCAAGCCGATGGCGACAGACGGTTGGGTGTTCTGGCACTTCCGAAATGAGAACGGGGAACTCGTTTCTCTGGACAGCGCAAGACAGACGTACCTCAAACAGAAGCGCCCATGATCGGCGGACGCTAGCTGCCGACGGCCGGCCGATCGACACGTCGCCGTTCGATTCTCCCATCGCTGCGCGACGAGCACTGGACGATGACGGCCGCCGCAGGGATACGAAGCGTCATTCCTCCTCGTCCCAGTTCGGATACTGCGGCGGGCTCTCGCCGATCCGCTCGACCACCTTGGGGTATTTGTGGCGTGGCACGGGCTCGCCCACGTCGACCATCTCGATGCGGTGCCACCAGTCGTCGCCGAAGTCGAACCAGTACCAGAACTTCATCCTTCGTCTCAAGCCCAAAGACTCGATGGTGGTGCGAGTAAGATCTTCGGCGGGCTCCTCGTCATCGAACAAGTCCATCGGCAGCGCGTATCGCTTGTTCTTTCTCGCGTTCGGACGGCTGCCGAACTGAAACTCGTAGAGGTGCTCGTCGTAGCGATCGAAGGCGTCGAAGATGGCCCAGTGCAGGTCTTCGAGCGTCTGGTTCCCGCGAATCTGGATCGCGCGGGACACGGTGGGGTTCTCGTCGTCGAACTCCTCGGTCACAGGGCCGCCGACCAGCTCGACGTCGAGCGTGTAGAGGCGAGTGCCCGGCTTGTCCGATCTCTTCGTCTTTCCCTTCTTCTTCGCGGACTTCTTTGTCGTCGACTTGGCCGCCATGATCGTGCTCCTTGCTTGAGACGCGTTCCCAGGAGAACAATTTCGCTCAACCGATTCTATCGTTTTTCGCCGCGCAGGTAATCGATGGCGAACTCGCCCGAGGGGGCCCCGTTGCCGGGATCGATGCGCAGGGCGGTGATGGTCTGGCCGGCCCACGCTGGGTCGCGGCCGGGCTCCAGGCGGTATTCGTGGAATTGGCCGTCGGGCTGGACGGCGAAGCGGACCGTCTTGTCCTCGGCGAAGCCGGGCGAGGCCGCCGTCGTCCAGAAGAACTGCCCGCCGTAGCCCGCCGTGACGCGCATGCGAAGCCGGATCACCGGGTAGTCGTCGCCGGACACGCGAACCAGCGTGCGCACCAGGTAGGGATCGCCGCCGGTGATTTGGCCGCGGAGCAGGCCCTCCTCGACGTCCATCGCGGCGATGTGGTGGGCCGCCAGCCACCCTTCCGACGAGCCGTCGAACTCGAACGCGATCTCGTCCGCCAGCCAGGGCAGGCGCCGGACCGCCCGGTGCGCAGCCCCCTGCACCTCGACGCGCGACTCGCCTTCCCGGGCGATGCGGACTGACAGATACGCATTCCCCACGTCGTACCGCCAGCCAGGCTCGGGCCCGCTTTCGATGTTCTCACGCTCGGGGATCGGCTTGCCGTCGAGGAGCACGGCCTTGGGCCGGGCCGCGTTCGCCACGAGGACCACGCCCTGGTCGCCCCGCGGGTACGTGGCGCGGAAGCGGAGCGTATCGCCCTCCCAACTCGGCTCGGAGATCCGCGCCGTGGCCGAGACGTGCAGCCGCTTTTCGCCCTCACCCAGGATGGCCGTGGCCGGGTCTTCATCGCGCCCGGTGAGCTTGAGCACGTTGCGGATGATCTGGCGGGGGCTGAACACCCAGGGGCACTTCTTGCAGTCGATCGCGCTGACGTTGTCGGGCCAGAGGGCGACGTTCTCGCCGTCGAGGTCCTGCTGGTGGATCGCGCTGCGGATCACGGCCTCGGCGATCTTGCGCCAGGGGTAGCTCTCGTCGTATTCGGAGAGCTTCAACAGCGCGTTGGCGTAGCGCAGCCCGTTCCACTGCACGGGCCGGCCGAACCACGAGCCCTGGAACCAGGTGGCCCCAAACACGGGGATGCTGCCGCCCACGAGAAACGGCTTCTCCGGATCGTCCCAGAGATAGATGAACGGGAGCCCCCGCCGGGCCCAGGTCACCGCGTCGCGGAGCCAGCGCTCGTTGCCACGGAAGCGGTAGGCTTCGACGTAGGCGTCGACCGCGTCGGCGGCGGCCAGCACGTCGGGCGTGTGCACCGGCACCTCCCAGACCTGGGCCGCCCGGGGCACGCGGAACGACTCCATCAAGAGAAGCGTCTTCTCCATCGCGTCGTAGGCCTCGCGGTCGCCGGCGATTCGGGCGTAGTTGAGCACCTCGAAGGCCCGGCGTGCGCAGGTGCCGACCTCGACCGCGTCGTCCGGCCCCAGCTCGTGGTAGTCCTTGCCGACGAACGGCCCGGTCGTGTGTTGCTGATCGGCGTCGAATCGCCAGGCGCCGTCCTCACCGCGGGTGGCGAGGATGCCCGCTGCCCGGCCGGGGTTGGCCATGGCCAGGTCGGCTCGGCCCGGGAACCGCTGGGCGTCGATCCTCGGCTCGCCCCCGATCAGGGCCAGCACCTCGCCGGCCCGCGCCCGGCATGCACGCCGGACCTCCTCGCTCGGGCTGAGGATTTCGCCGAGCAGGAGATCGGCCACGAAGCTCCGCGGCCGGCCCTGGTTCGACATCATCCCGCCGCCCTTGGTCGTCCACCAGTCCTTCGTTTCCGGCTCCCAGAGCGACTCGAGATAGGCTTGCATGGAGAACTCGATCTCGCGCTCGTAGGAGCCGTGCGGCAAGGGCTCGGGCTCCGGAGCGCCGTATAGCCGGGCCCACTCGTCTACCGCGGCCAGCGCGTCGGCCGCCGTCCCGTCGGCGAAGATCCGGGCCGAAAGGCGAAGGGGCTTGCCCGGCTCGAGCGGATACGGCGTTGTCGCCTCGCGCTGGTTCACCTCGACGAACTCGGGCGCGCCCGGCAGAAAGAGCCCCACCAGGTGCGCCCGCTGGTTTTCGAACCGGTCGGGCGAGGCGAAGACGAGGCTCGGCCGGTCGCGTTGGCCGTCCCACTTCTGATGCACGTCCCACAAGAGACCCACGGTGCCGTGCCGCGAGTGGACGCCGACCGCGGGGATCGTCACCATGTTCGGATGGACCACGTAGCGGACTTGGTGCGGATGCCCCTCGGCGATGTCGAGCGTGCCGGAGGAGACCTCGTCGTCGACCAGCCATTCCAGGCCGGGCAGCACGGCCTCGTCGCGATCCAGGGCGTAGAGCATCGGCCCGTCGAAGGCCAGGAGCTTGCACGGCTTCGAGCAGGTCAGCTCGTAGTCGGCGGCGATCGTCTTCTCCCCCTTGCCGAGTCCAAACCGCACGCGGACCCGGCAGCCCGGCGCTTCCCCCTCGGGTGCGGACCACGCGAACTCCAGGCTCGCCCGGTCGCCGGTTAGAGCCTTGGGCCGGGCATCGGTCAAAACGACGTGCTCGCGACGTGCCCCGTCCGCTCCCTGGAGGACGATTCGCGCCAACCGCGGCAGCCAGGCGACCGTTGCCGGCGGAGCCCCACGACCCGATACGAAAAGCTCGGCCGGCCCGAAGCCGAACTCGTTCTTTCGGAAGAGCAGCCGGACGTGCTCGTTCTCCAAGACCGCGAAAAGCTCGGCAGCGGCGGCGTTGAGCTTTCCGGACGAGCCTTCGAGCCGCGTCGCCGGCCCCACCACGAGCGAGGTCTCGGCCGTCAGCTCCCGGTCGACGTTGTCGGCGCCGACGCGCACGGCGATGCGTACCTCGGGCGCCTGCCGGTCGAACGTAAGGGGAGTCGAGAGCGAGAGTTTCTCGCCCGGGGACAGCCGCTTGGCCGAGCGTCGGACGGGCCCCGTGGGAAGCTGGAACAGGGCGGTCGGGTTCACCAGCGACGCGCTTCCCGGGTTCTCCAGCACACATTCCAGCGTGACCGGCAGTCCCTGCGCGGCCACCGGCGTCGTCGGCCCAAAGCTGTGGAGGAGAAGCTCGGGCGCGATGGCCAGCGACGTCTCCGTCTTCACGTCGCCGGAGGCCGCGGTGAAAGTGAACCGCCCCGGCTCCGTCCGCTCGCCTTCGTAGGTCCACGTGACCGTTCGCTTCTCGTCGGGGGCCAGGTTGCCGACGGACATTTCGGACGCCGCGGCGTCGCGACCCGCGTCGGCGACCATCTCGGCGCGGACCGCCTCGGCCGGCGCGTCGCCTGCGTTTTCGATTTGGGCTCGAACCGTGCACCGCTCGCCGGGCTTCGCCGGGTCTTCCTCGATCGCGATCTTCCCAAACCGGAGCACCTTGCCCACCCGCTCGACGTAGGAAACGTCGTCCAAGAGCAGCTCGCCCTGGGAGCCCAGGATCCGCACGGCGAAGTGGACCGACTTGACCTCCGGATTGTCGGTGAAGTCGTATTTCAGTCGGGCGTGATGCCACTGGCCGTCGCCGACATGGCCCTCGGGCACGGTGAACGTCGCCCGGGGCGAGCCGGTCCCTTCCCGCGGCTCGTCATTCATCGGGATCACGTGGAGGTTGAGCTTGGTCCCCTTGGCCGAGACGGCCTTGTACCAGAAAGCCATGCCGCCCCGCAGCCGGTCGATCAGCGGGCCGCGGTTCAATCCCGTCTCCGGCGTTTCGGTATCCTGAGTGCGGAGGAAGCGAAGCGACCGCTCGCCCGAGTGAGCGTCGGACGAGACCTCGACCGTCGCGCCGATCAGGCCCCAATCGGCGGGGAGCCCGCTGGGCGCGAGCCTCTCGAAGGAGCCGTTCGTGCAGGGGTTGTTGGAAGCGGGCGGAGCCGCGACCAGGAGCGATAGCGCAACGCAGAAAGGCAGGGCGTGCATCGTTGGAGACTCCTTACGGTGGATGAATCGTTGGCAGAATAGTCGCTTTTCGCTCCGCGAAAAGACGCTTGTTCGCGGAGCGAACAACGACGATCATTCCCATCGTTCCCGCGTCTCACGTGGGAACGCGCCTCCCGCGACGCTCTGCGTCGCCGACAGGGACGCGAAGCGTCCATCACGTGCGTTCCGACGCGAAGCATCGGGACGATGACGCAAACGCCGGCTCTTCCCTCGTCACCCCTCACCCCATCACCCCCTCAATCCTCCCAGACGTCGACCGTGCGAGCCTTGAGGTCCGGCATCTCGGGCAAGGGCGCGCTGGGCACCGGCTCGTACCAGAACGTGGCGCACGACCAGTCGTCCTCGGTCTCCGCCAGACCGCCCTTCCAGGCGATCTGCTGGATGGTGATCCGGGCGTGCTCGCGCCAGGCGATTGGGTCGGGCAGGTGCCAGCGGTACATGGAGACGAAGCTGTTCTCGTTCAGGCTGCACCCGTTGTAGAAGAAGGGGGTCTGCTGGATGCCCCACGCCAGGCCCACGTAGTCCTCGCTCCCCGTGCCGCAGATCGTGGGGAAGTCGGTGTCGCCGTCCATGTAGACCTTCACCTCGCCTTCGCCCCACCACTGCTTCGGATGCAGGTTGCGGATGCCGATCACCGAGCCGATGAACCGGCCCTTCTGCTTGCGCTCGGGCAGCAGCTCGAAGTCCTTCTTCGTGGTGGTCGGGTTCTCGCGGCGGAAGAGCACGTGCAGCCGGCCCACGTCGCCGGGCAGCTTGTCGCCGATCGTGTAGTCGATCTGATAGAAGAGCGGCACCGCCTTCTCGCCCTCGTTCGTAAACGTGAGCTTCGCCCGCTTCACAAACGGCATCGGCAGCCACAGGTTCCGCCCGCCCGTCGAGCCCACCGAGTGAACGGCCGAATGGTACGGCATGATCTTTCCGTGGGCGAACCCGCAGAAATCGCCGACCGGGCACTCGATGCTGGGGTGCTCCTGGCCGTCCCACCACGCGCGGATGACCATCGCCCGCTGGGCGACCGGCTCCCGGGCGGTGGTGAGCCAGATGTGCCGGATGGTGCCGGGGCCCTCGACGTTGCAGAGCTGGACCGTCTGGCCCGGCTCGATCGTCCGGCTGGGAGCCCCTTTGCGCGTCGGGCCCAGGTTGCTGGCCGCCTTGCCACCCTCGCCGGGGGCGCCGGTCGGATTCTCAAACGAGATCGACCGCGAGGTGAGGCCCGTATCCAGAAGATAGGGCTCGTGGACCACGTCGACCGCCTGCTGGGCCGTCGCCGTCGCGGTCCAAGCCGCGAAGAGCGTGACCGCCGTCACAACAGCCAGGAGCTTGCCAAACCCGTTCGTGCTCGTCATGGTATCTCTCCTATTGGTTGAGGATTCCAGCAAACGCCGAGGGCCGCCTGCGTGCAGCCGATCCGCCCTCTCATGCCCCTCACGATACCGGGAACCGCCCGGCATGCAAGGCCCCGATGCCAGGGGCGCGGTCGGCGGTCGGCATGATTGGGGCGGGCCTAGGTGCTTTCGTCAGCCTGCGAAGCCCCGGTCGCCGGCTTGTGGTAATCGGCGTCGTACGGCTCCACGTGCACCAGCACGTCGATCACGTTGGGCCCCTTGTTCAGCAGGCGCTCCTTGACCACGCCGGCGATCGCGTGGCCCTCGCGCACGCTCAGCTCGGGCTCGACCAGCACGTGGAGATCGACCTGGAGGCCCGGGCCGATGGATCGGGTGCGGAGTTTGTGCACCGACTGGACGCCTTCGGTCTCCAGGGCCAGCTCGAACATGACCCGCCGCTCTTGCTCCGAGGCGCCGGCGTCGATCAGCTCGCGAAGGGCAGGAACCACGATCTCCCACGCGGCGTGGAGGATGAACACCGAAACGATCACCGCCGCGATGTGGTCGAGAAACCCCCATTCGGGCCAAATCCGCGTGCCCAACACGGCGACGGCCACCGGAACCGACGAGAGCGCGTCGGAGCGGTGATGCCACGCGTTGGCCACCAGGGCCGACGATTTGACGCGCTTGCCCACGCTTGCCGTCCACCGATAGAGAAGCTCCTTGGCCACAATCGAAAGGCAGGCGGCGGCCAGCGCGATCCAGTCCGGCCGGGACTCGTGCCATTGGGGAAGCGTCAGGATCGCCCGGTAGCCGAGCCCCACGCCGACGCCTCCCAGCACAATGCCGATCGCCGAGGTGATCAGCGTCTCGATGCGGCCGTGGCCGTACGGGTGCTCGGCGTCGGCGGGCGCCGACCAGAAACCGGCCCCGACCACGATGGCCACGTCGGTCACCGAATCGGAGAGGCTATGCACCGCGTCGGCCACCAGGGCCTGGCTGGCACCGACGACGCCGAACAGGAACTTGACCGCCGAGAGCGCCAAGTTCACCACCAGGCTCCACAGCGTCACCCGCCGGACTTGGCGTGCCTGACCGGAACGCTGAGCCTCGCTCGCGGTGCCTGTCTTGGTCGACTCCGTCATCCGTATCTCGTGATCTCTGGAGAAAAAGCGGGGGCCTCCGACTGAAACGTACCTGGGTATGCAAGGAGGCGGACATGCTGGTTCTTTCTGGAGTTTTGGATAAAACTCCAGAAAGAACCAGCATGTCCACGAGCTTACTTTACCACGCATTCGGGGTCCGAGGCTACCACTACCAGAGAACTCATAGACGTAGGGTGTGTGAAACGCACCGTCTTGGCTGCACTCGACTCCGCGGAAGGCCACACAAGCTGTGCCTCGAAAATGGTGCGTTTCACACCCCCTACTCCCCTTTCGCGATCACGCAACCTCGGGAGGGCTATCGCTGTGCCGTATGCGGGTCG